>CANNRA010000011.1 GCA_947507735.1 Actinomycetota bacterium | reverse complement strand
TTCATCGCCGCAGGACGACATCCACGCGACCGCGGCCTACCGGCGCACTGCCGTCGCCGTCGCGGTCGAGCGGGCGCTGGCGCAGGCCGGGGCGGGCCACCGGTGAGCAACGAGCGCCTGGTCACCGTCACGGTCAATGGCGAGCGGCGCTCTGCGCTCGCGGAGCCGCGCACCTTGCTCGTTGACTTCATCCGGCACGGGCTGGGCCTCACAGGCACGCACGTGGGCTGCGAGCAGGGTGGCTGCGGCGCCTGCACCGTGGTGCTCGACGGCGAGCTCGCGCTCGCCTGCTGCACCCTCGCCGTCCAGGCCGACGGCGCCACGCTGCAGACCGTCGAGGGCCTGGCGCCGGCACCCGACCGGTTGCACCCGCTGCAGAGCGCCTTCCAGGCCGAGCACGGCCTCCAGTGCGGCTACTGCACGCCCGGCATGCTGATCGCCGCCGACGACCTGCTGCGCCGCACCCCCGACCCGACCGAGCAGGAGATCCGCAGCCACCTCTCGGGCAACGTCTGCCGCTGCACCGGCTACACCGGCATCGTCGCGGCGGTGCAGACCGCCGCCCGGAACCTCCGCGCGCAGGCCACCGAGACCAGGGGAGTGACCGCCTCGTGACCACCCGCTACGTCGGCGCGCCGGTGCTGCGGGTCGAAGACCCCGCGTTCCTCCGCGGTCGGGCCGCCTTCATCGACGACATCGCGCCGCCGCGCTGCCTGCACGCCGCCTTCCTGCGCAGCCCGCACGCCCACGCGCGCATCGTCCGGATCGACACGGCGGCAGCCGCGGCGCTCCCCGGCGTCCACGCGGTGCTGACGGGCGAGGACTTCTGCGACGAGCTGCCCTTCACCACCACCATCGCCACGCGCCCCGAGTGCAAGACCGGCACCCGCCGCCTGCTGCCGCTGGACAAGGCCCGCCACGTCGGCGACCCGATCGCCGTGGTGGTGGCCGACAGCCGCTACGTGGCCGAGGACGCGCTCGACCTGATCGTCGTCGAGTGGCAGCTGCTGCCCGTCGTCACCGATCCGGAGGCCGCGCTGCTGGCCGGAGCGCCCCTGATCCACGAGGAGCTCGGCAGCAACGACTTCGCCCACATCACGTTCACGGCCGGCGACCCGGACGGCGTCTTCGCCCGGGCACCGCGTACCTTCAGCAAGCGCTTCCACTTCGGTCGCACGCATGCCGCGCCGCTCGAGGGCCGCGGCGTCGTCGCCGACTGGGACGCGACCACCGGCAAGGCCACCGTCTGGACGTCGACGCAGATGCCGCACCTCGTGCGCGGCATGCTCGCCGGGCAGTTCGGCATGCCCGAGACCTCGCTGCGGGTGATCTGCCCGGCAGTGGGCGGCGGCTTCGGGCTCAAGGTGCAGCTGTTCGTCGAGGAGGCGATCGTGCCGCTGCTCTCGCGGCGCCTCGGCCGGCCGGTCAAGTGGATCGAGGATCGCAGCGAGGCGCTTGGCGCCAGCGGCCACTCCAAGGAGGTCGTGATGGACATCGACCTCGCCACCGACGACGAGGGCCGCTTCCTCGCCCTGCGCGGCCGCTACGTCGGTGACGGCGGCGCCTATCTCGCGCACCCGTGGACGAGCCTGATCGACCCGCTCTGCGCCGCCTCGTTCCTGCCGAGCTTCTACGACGTCCAGGATCTCGCCTACGAGGTGCGGACGCCGTTCACGAACAAGTGCCCCTCGGTTGCCTACCGTGGCGTCGGCTGGACGCCCGGCCAGGCCGCCCGCGAGATCCTGATCGACGAGGCCGCCCGCGCGCTGGACATCGACCCCGTGGAGCTGCGGCTGCGCAACGCCGTCCCCGACGGCATCCCGTACCGCTCGGCCACCGGCGCCAGCTACGACGGCGGCTCCTTCCAGGGCGCGATCCGGCGCGCGCTCGAGCTGGTCGACTACGACGGGCTGCGCGAGCGCCAGGCCACGCTGCGGGCAGAGGGCCGCTACCTCGGTATCGGCGTCAGCCCGTTCGTCGAGCAGGGCGGCTGGGCAGCGCGCATCGCCGCCGTCAACGGCTTCCCCGGCTTCGCCTACCTCGACTCGGCCAGCGTCAGCATGGAGCCCGATGGCACGGTGACCGTTGCCGGCGGCTTCCAGTCGAACGGCCAGGGCCACGAGACGACGATGGCACAGGTCGTCGCCGATGCGCTGCAGGTCCCGTTCGAGAGCGTCCGCGTGCTGCAAGGCGACACCGACACCGTGCCCTACGCCACCGGCAGCTACGGCAGCCGCACCGCCGTCGTCGCGGGCGGGGCGCTGCTGCGCGCCTCGGGCGACGTCCGCGCCAAGCTGCTGCGCCTCGGCGCGCACCTGCTGGAAGCGTCGCCCGACGACGTCGAGCTCGTGGACGGGCTGATCCGCGTGGCCGGCACGCCGTCGCGCTCGGTGACGATCAAGCAGGCCGCTGCCGCCGCCTACTGGGGCCCACGCCCCGACGACCTCGACCCGGCGCTCAGCGCCACGCGCAGCTACGACCCGCCCGAGACGTTCTCGAACGCCTGCGTCGTCGCCGTCGTCGAGGTCGACGCGCGCACCGGCCAGGTGGCGATCGAGCGGCTGCTGGTGGTCGAGGACTGCGGCACCATCGTCAACCCGCTGATCGTCGACGGGCAGGTCTCGGGCGCCATCGCGCAGGCGGTGGGCGCTGTGCTGCTGGAAGGCTTGCCGTACGACGAGCACGGCCAGTTCCGCGCTGCGACGCTGGCCGACTTCCTGTTCCCCAAGACCACCGACCTGCCGTCGGTGGAGGTCGACCACCTGGAGACGCCGTCGCCGGTCACCGAGGGCGGCTTCAAGGGCATGGGGGAGGGCGGCCTGATCGGCGGGCCCTCGGCGCTCGTCAACGCCATCGCCGACGCGCTGGTACCGCTCGGGGCCGGTGCGAGCGTGGTGCGCACGCCGCTGCGGCCGTGCGACATCCTCGAGCTGATCGACGCGGCGCGGGCGGCGGTCTAGGAGATCAGCTGCTGGCGGAGCGCCGTGGCGACCGCCTCGGTGCGCGTGTCGGCGTCGAGCCGCGCCATCGCCCTGCGCACGTCAGAGCGCACGGTGTCCGGCGAGATGTTCAGCAGGCGCCCGATCTCCTCGTTACGCAGACCGTCGGCCAGATGGCGCAGCACCTCGCGCTCACGCGGAGCCAGCATCGTCAGCTTCCGCGTTGCGTCGGGGCTCGTGAGGATGCCGGCCAGCACCGGATCGACGTAGGTGCCGCCGTTGGCCACCGTCTCGACGGCGCGGATCAGATCGGCGAGCGGCGCCTCTTTCAGCACGAAGCCGCGCACGCCGAGGTCGATCGCCTCGAGCAGCAGCGCGCGCTCCGAGTGGCCGGTGTAGAGGCAGATCGCCGTCTCGGGCGCCTCCTGCACCGCGCGCCGAGCGACGTCCATGCCGTTCTGGCCCGGCATCCGCACATCGATCAGTGCAACTGCAGGGTGCTCGCGCAGGATGACGTCCATCACGTCGTGGCCATTGCCAGCAGTGCCCACGATCTCAACACCGTGCGCCGCCAGCACGCGCGAGATCGCATCGACGATCGGAGGATGATCGTCGGCGATGACGCAACGGATGGTCGCTGAGCTGCTCATCTGCCTGGTGCTAGGGGTCAAAGGGTCTTCGCCTGCAATGCTGCTCTTCTCAGCTGGCGACACGGGTGTCGTCCCCTGCACTGTGCCACAGGCCAAGCACGTTGGGGAGGATTCGCTCGAAGGCGCTGACGACCTCCGCATCAAACTGGCTGCCGCAGCCGTCGCGCAGCACGCCGAGTGCGGCTTCGAGCGTGAAGGCCAGGCGATACGGCCGGTTGCTCGTGAGCGCATCGAAGACGTCCACGACCGACACGATCCGCGCCTCCAGCGGGATCTGCGCGCCCGACAGCCCGTGGGGATAGCCAAGGCCGTCGAAGCGCTCGTGGTGGTGCAGAGCCACCAGCGCAGCGAGCGTGAGCAGCTCCGAGCTTGAGCCGCCCAGGATCCGGAAGCCGATCGTCGTGTGACGCTCCATCTGGCCGCGCTCCTCCAGGGTCAGCGGCCCTGCCTTGAGCAGCAGCCGGTCGGCGACCGCGATCTTGCCAACGTCGTGGAGGACGGAGGCGAGCTGGAGCGCATGGCTGCGCTCCTCGTCCCAGCCGAGCTCGGCTGCCACGAGCGCGCACATCGTGCCGACGCGCTCCACGTGATCGCCCGTCTCCTGGTTGCGCAGCTCGATCGCCGCGGCGAAGCGCCGGATCGTCTCCTCATACCCGTCGTGAATGTGCGCCGTCTGCTCGGCGACGAGACGCTCGAGCTCCGTGTTGCGACGGCGTGCCTCGCGCTCCAGGCGCCGGCGCTGCAGAGCCTCAGCTACCTGGATCTCGATCTCGAGCCCCTCGAACGGCTTCAGCAGGTAGCCGTACGCGCCCAGCTCGAACGCTTCGACCGCGAGGTGCGGGTCGTCGACGCCTGTCATCATCACCGCGGCGATCTCGGGGTAGGCGGCCGCGACAGCGCGGATGAGCTCCAGGCCGGAGCCACCGGGCATGTTGATGTCGCTGAGCAGCAGCGCGAACTCGTTGCCGGCGAGCAGCGTGAGCGCCTCCCGCGCGTTGCCGGCGGTCGCCACCTCGTACCCATCGGCAGTGAGCAGGCGTGTGAGGACAGAGCGCACCGCGCGATCGTCATCGACGACGAGAATGCGGTCGCACTCGCTGCGATCTGGCGCCTGGCCGACGGCCGCTCTGCGCAAGCGCTTCCCGGTCATCGGGCAACCGCGAGCTGGGGCGTGGCACTGGCGACGGCAAGGAGCTGTCCGACGAGACGGGCGGCCCGCTCGGCTGCCAGGTCGATCTCGACCGCATCCGCCCGGGCCGGATCGTCCTCGGCGAGGCGCTGCAGCAGCAGCTGCGTGGAGCCGCGCACCACCACCAGCATGCTGTTGAAGTCGTGCGCGGCGCCTCGTGCAAGCTGGCCGATCGCCTCGAGCTTCGAGGCGTGGTGGAGCCGGCGCTCGAGCCGCCGGCTTACGCCGAGATCGGTCACCTGCTCGAGCACGTAGAGCGGCCTGCCAGCCTCACCGCGGATCAACGCTGCATTGATCTCGACCGGGACGATGTCGCCGCCCCGGCGGACGAGACGGCGCTCGAAGACGTTGGTGCCGGTGACGCCATGGACGAGTTCGCGGCGGAGGTTAGCCTCGTGCCCGGCGTCTGCGGGGTGGCTGAGTGCTGGTGCGGCCCCGCCGACCAGCTCCTCCACCGTGTAGCCGCTCAGCGCCGCGAGGGCGGAGTTCGCGGCGATCAGGGTGCCTTCCAGGGTCACGAGCGCCATGCCGAACGGCGCGCTCTCGAACAGCGTCGTGAAGCGCCGCTCGCTCTCGCCGAGCGCCTCCTCGAGCCGGGCCTGGACAGCGCGCGCTGCCGGCTCACCGGCGAGCCGATCCGAGAACTCAGCGAGCTGCACGAGGACACGGAAGTCGCCCGGCGCATCACCGGGAATCAGCGCAAGCGAGATCCGGCAGGCCAGCGGCGTCCCGTCAGGCCGCCGGAAGCGGCTCACCCGCGTCACCGGCCCCTCACGCCCCGCAAGCGCCCGGGCGAGCACGCGGTCGCAGGCCGGTGCGTCCTCGGGATGGGTGAGGTCGCGCCAGCTCGTGCCGACAAGCTCATCCCGGCTGCGGCCGACGATCCGGGCGAACTCGGCATTGACGTCCAGGATGCTGCCGTCAGGTGTGCAGATGCTCGCCCCGATGGGAAAGGCCGCGAACGCGGCAGCGCAGGCCGAGAGACCGGGTTGGCCAGGCGCCGCGAGAGACTGGTGGGAACGCAGGGGACGGATCGGGTGCCTCCGACTACGGGGGGGGCGGTCTAAGGGTTCTATCCGCGCCGGCTCCGGCCCACCATCCCCAGAAGCGCTTGCCTGACGTGTCCTTTCCGGAAGGGTCCAGCCGATCTGGCACGGTGGCGACCAACCGCGATCGACACGCCGATCAGCAGGCCACCGCACACCTGCACCCAGCCGACGCTCTCGGACACGAGCAGCACGGCAAAGAGCGTCGCGAACGGCGGCTGCAGGTTGGCGAACAGCGCCGCGCGCGACGGGCCGACTTTGCCGACGCAGCTCACCCAGAAGATGTTGCCGATCACGAGCGGCCCGATCGTGCTCGCCGTGATGACGATCCAGACCCAGGCACCGCCCGGCCAGCTCTGCGTCGCCAGCTGCTTCGAGCCGGCGCCACCGAGCAGCACGGCGCCCTCGAGCAGGACGATCGCGTAGATGCGCAACGACGAGTAGCGCGCGGTCAGCGGCTTGAGCAGCGTCGTGTAGAGCGACCAGGTGAGCGCCACGCACAGCGCGAGCACCTCGCCGGCGAGGCTGCCGCCGACCGAGCCGCCCGAGCCGAGAATCACCAGCGCGACACCGCCGAACGAGATCACCCCGGCGACAGCGGCGCGACGGGTGAGCCCCTCGATGCGCAGCAGCGCCGCCAGGAGGGCGGTGACCACGGGGATCGTCCCGAGGAGCAGCGCCGTCGTCGTGACACCGGCGAGGCGGATCGCGTAGACGAACGACACCTGGTTGAGCAGCGTGCCGATCGCGCCTGCCGCGAGCAGGGTCAGCAGGTCGCGGCGGGCCATCCAGAGGCTGCCCTCGCGTCGCAGCGCGATCGCCACCACGAGCAGGGCCGCCGCGATGTAGCGGGCGAAGCTGTAGACGATCGGCTGGAAGCCGTGGCCGATCAGGTACTTCGTGGCCGAGAAGTTGAGCGACCAGAGGATGACGATGCCGAGCAGGGCGACATCGACGGGGACGCCGTCGGCGAGGCGGGCCACCGCGCCGCGCGGCCGCGCTGTCTGCGGACGCGCTATGAGCCGCTCTTCGTGCTGCGATAGGCAGCCTTGTACCCGAGCATCCCGGGATTGATGCTGGTCGTGCCACCGTCCACGTCGAGCACGGCGCCCGTCACGAACGAGGCGTCGTCCGAGATGAGGAAGAGGCAGGCGGCGGCGAGCTCCTCGGGACGGCCGAGACGGCCGAGCGGCATGTCGCGCGCGATCAGGCGCGCCGCCTCGTCGTGGGTGAGACCGCTGCGCTCGGCGATGACGTCGATCATCGGCGCGATCATCGGCGTGTCGACGAGGCCGGGATTGACGCAGTTCACGCGGACGCCGCGCCGGCCGTGCTCGGCCGCGAGCGCGTGCGTCAGCGACTGCAGGCCGCCCTTGGACGTGGCGTAGGGAATGTTGTCGGGCGTGATCGAGAAGTAGGCGACGATCGAGCCGACGATCACGAACGAGCCGCCACCGCTCTCTGCCATCACGGGGATCGCCACCTCGGCGGTGATGGCGGGGCCCATGGTGTTGATGAGCAGCGCCTCGCGCCAGGCCTCATCGCCGGGAGCGCTCGGGATGATGCCGGCCGCGCTCACCGCTCCGTGCAGGCCGCCGAAGCGGTCGCGCGCCAGCGCGCAGGCCCGCTCGAGGTCGGCGCGCACCGTGATGTCGCCCGGCGACGCGATCACCGACGGCAGCTCGGCAGCGAGCCGATCGAGCGGCTCCGCCCGGCGCCCGAGCGCGACGACGTTGGCGCCTTCCGCTGCGAAGCGACGCACGACGGCCTCGCCGATGCCGCTGCCGGCGCCTGTCACAAGCACGGTCTTCCCTGCAAGGCGCATGGCTCCCTTCTACCCTTCCACCGGCCAGGGGTGCAACTGCGCTCTGACTCTGCGATCATCGCCGTGCGCGGCTAGGGGGTCGCGCGCCCCTCCGCACCGTGCGCAAACTCGTCTCACTTCTGGCCGTCCTGGCCGCCCTTGGCGTGGCGGGAGCCGCGCATGCCAGCTCGCCGCGCGTCGCCGTCTTCTACTACCCCTGGTACTCGACGGCCGCGCACGACGGCAGCGACGCGCACTGGAACCAGGGCGAGCACCGGCCACCAGGCGACGTCGCCTCATCGTTCTACCCGCTGCACGGTCCCTACTCGAGCGCCGATCTCAGCGTGCTGCGCGACCACATGGCCGACATCGCCAGCACGGGCGCGGGCGTCGTCGTGTCGTCCTGGTGGGGGAGGGGCTCGCTCGAGGACGCGCGCCTGCCCGCAGTTGCTGATGCGGCGCGCGCGTACCGCTTGCGTGTCGCGGTGCAGATCGAGCCGTACGACGCGCGCAGCCCGGCGAGCGTCGCCGAGGACGTCCGCAGCCTGCGCGCGCTTGGCATCACCGACTTCTACGTCTACCGCGCCCAGGACTTTCCGGCAGCCGACTGGGCGGCCGCCCTCGCACCGCTCACCGGCGTCCGCCTGATCGCACACACGCTGCTGGTGGGCTGGGCGGCGCAGGCGCGCTTCGCCGGCATCTACACCTACGACGTGCTGATCAACAGCGGCAGCAGCTTCAAGCGGCTCTGCACGGCAGCTCACCGCGTCGGTCTGCTGTGTGCGCCGTCGGTCGGCCCGGGCTTCGACGCAACGGCGGCCACGCCGGAGACCCGAACGCGCCCGCGCCGCGACGGGCAGACGTACGACACGATGTGGAAGGCGGCGATCGCGAGCAGCGCCGATCTGGTCACCGTCACGAGCTACAACGAGTGGCACGAGGGATCGCAGATCGAGCCGGCGGCACCCGCTGCGCCGGCTGCAAAGGGCCGCTACCAGGACTACGACGGGGCCTGGGGTCTGCACGGCGCGCAGGCCGCCACCGCGTACCTCGCACGCACCGCTCTCTGGGTGCAGCGCTTCGACCTGCAGGCGCCCCTGGCGGAGCCGGCTGCCGTCGCCCGTATCCTTGGGGCGTGGCCAGAGCAGAACTCCCTCGTTGGCAGGCGTACCTTCCGAACGCGCTGACGATCGCGCGCCTCGTGGCGCTCGTCCCGTTCGTGGTCGTCCTGGCGCTTGCCGACGACTCGCACTCGTGGCTGGCCGGCTCGATCTTCGGCGCCGCCGCGATCACCGATCAGATCGACGGCTACCTGGCACGCCGCTGGCAGGTGGAGTCGCGCTTCGGCATGTTCGCCGACCCGCTCGCCGACCGCCTGCTGATCGACGCCTCGATCATCGTGCTGGCGATCGACCACCGCGTGCACTGGATCGGTCTCGTCATCATCGCGCTGCGTGACTCGCTGATGATCGTCGGCGCGCGCCTGGCGGTGCCCCGCGGCTACCAGTTCTCGGTCTCGACCCTCGGCAAGCTCGCCACCTGGGTGCTCTACACGGGCACGGCGATGACGATGGTGACGCCGCGTGGCACCGACTGGCCGAACCTGATCTTCTGGGCTGGCGTCGTGCTCGCGGTCGCCGCCGCGGCGCTCTACATGGTGTCTGCGCGCCGCCAGCTGCGCCCCTCCGCCTAGGAGGAGACCCCTCACCCTCCGTCGAAGGTTGAGCCAGAAGGAGTGTGCGCAGCAACAGGCTCAACCTGAGGTTGACCCTTTGTGGCACTCTTGCTTTACTTCCGGCCCAGCACCGCGAACGAAAGGCACGCCGTGGAAGCGCTTCCCGAGTTGACGACGCTCTCCGACGCCGACCTGAAGCAGCTGATCGACGCTCTCCAGCAGGAGGAGCACGACGTCTCGTTCCGGCGGCGCATCCTGCACGGGAAGATCGACATCCTGCGCGCCGAGCTCGTGGCACGGCTGCGGACGACCGGGGGCCGCAGCGTGCTCGACCAGATCGACGTCGCGGCGCTCACCGCAATTCTGACGGCGAAGGCGTCGCCCGAGGGCCGCTCTTGAGCCATGTGTACTGCCCCGAGTGCGGCTTCCAGAACCCGGAGACCTCGAACTTCTGCGCGAAGTGCGGCTCGCTGCTGGTGGTCGAGGAGCCGAGCGATCCCACGCTGACGCTGTTCGTCGGCGAGCTCGAGCACGAGGCGAGCAGCGCGAGCGCACACGCGCACGCTGGCGGCCCGGCCCTCGTGGTGCGCAGCGGCGGCGGCAGAACGGGGGAGAGCTTCGGCCTTGCCACCGCGCGCGTCTCGATCGGCCGCTCGCCCGACTGTGACGTCTTCCTCGACGACGTGACCGTCTCACGACGGCATGCCATCGTTGCCAGCGGCGCCAGCGGCTGGCACATCGATGACCAGGGCAGCCTGAACGGCACCTACGTCAACCGCCATCGCATCGACTCGGCGCCGCTCGCCGACGGTGACGAGATCCAGATCGGCAAGTACCGCCTGATCTTCCTCTCCCGATGAGCACGGCCGAGGCACCCCAGCAGCGTCTGCTGACGATCGGCACGGTGTGCCGCCGGCTCCAGGGCGAGTTCGACGACATCTCGATCTCGAAGATCCGCTACCTCGAGGATCAGGGCCTGCTGACGCCGCGGCGCACGCAGGGCGGCTATCGCATGTATACCGAGGACGACGTCGAGCACCTCGCGACGATCCTGCGCCTGCAGCGCGACGAGTTCCTGCCGCTGCGCGTGATCCGCCAGGTGATCGCCTCTCCGGAAGGGTCGCAGCAGCGGCGGCGCAAGCTGCCGCCCGCCCTCGGCACGCCCGAGGACGAGGTGACGCTCACCGAGCTGGTCGAGCGCTCCGGCGCCAGCCCCGACCTCGTGCGCGAGCTCGACGAGTTCGGCCTGCTGGCGCCGCGCACCGGCTCCGGGGAGAAGCGCTTCCCCGAGACCGATGTCGAGGTGGTCACGCTCTGCGCGCGGCTCAACCAGTACGGCCTGGCACCACGCAACCTGCGCGCCTTCCGCACCTCGGCCGACCGCAACGCTGCCCTGCTCGAGCAGGTCGTTGCGCCCGCGCTGCGCGCCAAGAACCCGGAGCGGCGCCGCGAGGGCCTCGAGGATCTGCAGTCGCTCGCCGAGATCGCACAGGAACTGTCAGCGCTCCTGCTGGGTCGCGACCTGCGTAGACTGTCGGCCAGCTGATGGATCTCGCCGCTTACATCCGTGACGTGCCGGACTACCCGAAGCCGGGGATCCTGTTCAAGGACGTGACGCCGCTCTTTGCCGACCCGGTGGCGCTCAACGAGACGGTCAACCGTCTGGCGGAGTGGAGCGCGCCGCGCAAGCCGGACATCGTGCTCGGCGCCGAGGCCCGAGGCTTCATCCTGGGCGCTGCGCTGGCGACCCGGCTGGGCTGCGGCTTCGTGCCCGCCCGCAAGCCGGGCAAGCTGCCGTGGCACACCGTCGCGGTGAAGTACAGCCTCGAGTACGGCTTCGACGAGCTCGAGGTGCACGCCGACGCATTCCCGAAGGGCGCCCGCGTGCTCGTCCATGACGACCTGCTCGCGACGGGTGGCACCTCGAAGGCGCTGCTCGAGCTGGTCGAGCAGCTCGGCGGCGAGGTCGTGGGCGTAGCGTTCGTGATCGAGCTGGCGTTCCTGTCCGGCCGCGACAAGCTGCGCGGCTACGACATCCACTCGCTGATCACGTACTAGCGCGCGGCGGGCCGCAAGGCCCTGCGCGACGGCAACTGCGCGACGGCTACGGCTGTCGGCGGCGCGGGCGAGAGGGCTCTTCCTCGCCGAAGATGCGCACGATGAAGAAGCTGGCCGCCGTCATGAGCGCACCGACAATCGTCGAGAACGCGAGCGACGAGCCGAGCCCCATCAGGAATAGCCAGCTGACGAAGCCGAAGACGACGCCCCAGATGAACGACTGCACGCCCTGGTCGATAACGGGCGGGTGAGGGATCGGGAGCTTCGCGCGCTTCGGAACGTCTGCCATGTGCGGATCCTAGCGCCTGCGACGGCGGGCTGAAATGGGTTCAGCGAGCCGGTGGCGCTTTCGTCCGCTGCACCTGCTGGCTTTCCGTCCCGGCCTTGCGGCCTCCACGTACGACCCTCGGGTACAACCTCGACCTACTCGCGCTCCGTGCTCGCTGCAAGGGGGAAGCTACGCCTGCTGGCAGCGGCTCGCAAGGACTCCGCTGAACAAAAAAGTCGCAAAATGCGAGAACGTTACGTTATGCACAATATCCACATGGATCGGCCCAAACTGTGGATTGCGCTGTGGACGACGCGCAGCGCCGCAGCCGTGGCCAGGCGAGACAGTCGCGGCCGGCGTGCCGACGGCCGCACCGCACGCCGCAGTAGCGTGACCCGGAGCGGCTTGCCCCCGCTGGCACCGGCCCCCGCAGGTCGGCATCGCGCCGCTGGCAACCCGACGAGGTCGAGGCCGGCCCGGGGCGCACACTGGCCCCGCCGTCGATTGGTATCGACTTGACATAACTTAGGTTATCGTGCGTTATAAGGTCGTTGGCGCGAAGGCTGGACTTTCGCCGCTCGGCGCGAGAAGATCGCGCCAACCAGCACGACGGAGGGCGACGAGACGTGGCGATCGACCTGGAGCACCTGGCACAGTCGGAAGAGCTGCACGCGCTGCTCGAGGCAGCGGAGCAATCGGGCACGCTCTCGGAGGCAACGCTGGCCGAGACCGTCGAGCTGCTCGACCTGGACGCCGTCGACCTCGAGGTGCTCCACCGTGAGCTCGAGGTACGCGGCATCGATCTCACCCGCGAGCGAACCGATGCGCCCGAGGCGCACGCCGCCGACGGCACGACCGACCCGGCCGAGGCGCATACCGCCGACAGCACCACCGACGCGCTGCAGCTCTTCCTGCGCGAGGCCGGCCGGCGGCCGCTGCTCACGGCCGCGCAGGAGGTCGAGCTCGCCAAGCGGATCGAGCGCGGCGACCTCGTGGCCAAGGGGCAGATGATCGAGGCCAACCTGCGGCTCGTCGTCTCGATCGCCAAGAACTACCGCAACCAGGGCCTGCCGTTTCTCGACCTGATCCAGGAAGGCACGCTCGGGCTGATCCGGGCGGTCGAGAAGTTCGACTGGCGTCGCGGCTACAAGTTCTCGACCTACGCCACCTGGTGGATCCGCCAGGCCGTCGCGCGCGCGCTCGCCGACAAGGGGCGCACGATCCGGGTGCCGGTGCACGTCGTCGAGCGGATGCAGCGCATCGGTCGGGCCGAGCGGTCGCTCTGGGCGCAGCTCGGCCGGGAGCCGACGCTGGAGGAGGTCGCCGACGAGGCCAGCCTGCCGGTCGCCCAGGTGCTCGAGGTGCGCTCGGCGGCACGGACATCCTCAAGCCTCGATCAGCCGGTCGGCGAAGCGGACGACGCGACGCTCGGCGACTTCGTGGCCGGGCTCGAGCCGCTGCCCGACGAGGCCGTCGAGACGACCCTGCGCAGCGAGGCGCTGCTGCGCGGCCTGCGCAAGCTGCCGACGCGCGAGCAGCAGGTCGTCGTGCTGCGCTACGGGCTGCTCGGCGAGGAGCCGACGACGCTCGAGGAGATCGGCCGCAGGCTGGGCCTGACACGCGAGCGCGTCCGCCAGATCGAGGCCGAGTCGCTGCGCCGGCTGGCAACGCTCGCCGAGCTCACGACGCTGCCGCGCTGAGACCGGGGATCTCGGCTCCGCCGAACGCACGTTCGGCAGCCTCCACCCCCAGCTCTGCTACGACGCGCTGCCAGGCAGCGTCCAGCACGGCCGGTCGATACGCGCGATGCCCGTCCGAGGCGACGACGCACTGCGCAGCCGACCGCAGCAGCCGCAGCGCGAGCCGCTCCGAGTCGGGGCCGTTGCGACCGGTCAGGCTCGCACCCGTCACCTGCACGGGCCAGCCGCGCTCGAGCAGCCGCGCCACCTCGGCCGGCGCCCCGGTGAGGCTGAGCGACCGTTCCGGGTGGGCGATCAGCGGCAGCAAGCCGGCTGCTTCAACATGCTCGGCGAGAGCGTAGAAGGTGCGCAGGCGGCCCGAAAACGGCGTCTCGACCAGACAGAGGCCCGTGCCTGCGAGGGCGTAGCGGCGGGGGTCGTCGTCGAGCAGCGCCGCGTCGGGTGTCAGCTCGAAGCCGATGCGCAGCTCCGGCAGGTCTGGCGCCTCGGCCATCGCCGCGACGGCGGCGCGGAACCGGCGCTCGCGCGCGTCATGCATCGGCAGCTCAGGCCAGACGTGCGGCGTCAGGAAGAGCACCGCGGTGCCTGCGCGCCGCGCCTCCTGCGCCAGGCCGACTCCCTCCTCCACGCTGCGTGCGCCGTCGTCGCCGGTCGGCGCGAGATGGCTGTGACAGTCGATGAAGCCGGCGAACGGAGGCACCGCTCGAGCGTAGCGGGCGGGCCCGTGAGAGCCCGCCCGGTGCTACTCGGCAGTCAGGAAGAGGCGCAGATCGGGCTGGTCGCGGCGCAGCTCGCCCAGCGCCCGCAGCTCCAGCTGGCGGACGCGCTCGCGCGTGATCCCGAGCGCAGCACCGACCTGGTCGAGCGTGCGCGGCTCGCTGCCCGCGTCCAGACCGAAGCGCAGACGCAGAACCGTTGCCTCACGCTCGCCGAGCGTGGCCACCGCCTCGCGGACGCCGACGTTCCGGGCGTGCGTCGCAGCGATCGCGTCGGGGCGCTGCAGCGTCGTGCACTCGACGGTGTCGCCGAGGGAGCCATCCCCGTCGCCGGTCGGGCTTTCCAGGCTGATCGCGTCCTCGGAGACCTCGAGCAGGTGGCGCGCCTTCGCGAGCGGGACGCCGGCCTCGGCGGCAATCTCCTCGATGGTTGGCACGCGCTCGAGCCGCTGGGCGAGGTTGCGGCGCGCCTTCAACAGCTGGCGCAGGCGCTCCGCCGCATGATGCGGCAGGCGGATCGCACGGCCCTGCTCGGCCAGAGACTTCTGGATCGACTGCCGGATCCACCAGGTCGCGTACGTCGAAAGCTTGTAGCCCATCGTCCAGTCGAACTTCTCGACGGCGCGCATCAGCCCGAGGTTGCCCTCCTGGATGAGGTCGAGCAGCGGCACCCCGGCGCGCGAGTAGTGGCGCGTGATCGACATGACGAGGCGGAGGTTCGACTCGACGAGGCGGCGCTTCGCAGCCTCGTCGCCGGCGTCCTTGCGGCGGGCGAGCTCGCGCTCCTCGGCGGCGGTCAGCAGGCGATCGTCGAGCCCGCGCACGTACAGGAGCAGCGGATCCTCGAGGTCAGGCGTGCCGGCGGCGTCGCGCCAGTCCTCGACTGCTTCGACCTCCTCGACGGTCGGCTCGTCGCCGGCCAGCGCCTCGATGTCGTCGAGCGCAGGCACGAGGCTGAGGTGGCGGGCGCCAGGCTCGTCGTCCTCGATCACGGTGGCAAGGTCGTGCATCGTCACAGGACGAGTATCGGCGGCAAGCAGGCGCGGGACGACGCTCGTTCGAAGGACAATTGCGCCAGTTGCTCGCCATTCGCCGCAGCGGTGGAGCCACTCGCTCGCGGGGCGAACGTAGACTTGGCGGGTGCGCCTGACCTGCGAGATCGCCGTGGCGCAGGCCGTCGGAGCCCTCTCCCGCCGCAGCGGGCGCGGCGGCGGCACCACGCTGCCCGGCAAGGTGTTGCTGCGCCTGGACGACGGCGCGGTGACACGGCTTGCAGCCCGGCTCCCCGAGGGCGTTGCGATCGTCTCGGCGACGAACGGCAAGACGACCACCTCGGCGCTCGCCGCGCGGATCCTGGGCGAGGGGCGCCTGCTCTGCCACAACGCCTCCGGCGCCAACCTGCTCTCCGGCGTCGCGTCCACCCTGCTCGACTCACGCGGGAGCGACATGGCCCTGCTCGAGGTTGACGAGGCGGCACTGCCGGAGGTGCTGCGGCGCATCGAGCCGCGCGCCCTCGTCCTCGGTAACCTGTTCCGCGACCAGCTCGACCGCTACGGCGAGCTGGAGTCCCTCGCCACGGCCTGGCGCGCCGCTGTGCGCGTCCTCCCCGCCTCGACCCGTCTGGTCGTCAATGCCGACGACCCCGTGCTCGGCAACCTGGCCGCAGGACGCGCGGGGAGCGTCACGTACGGCGTGGACGACCCGGCGCAGGCACGCCCCAGCCTGCAACACGCCGCCGACTCGAAGTACTGCGTCAGCTGCGGCGCCCCGTACGACTACGCCGCCGCCTACGTCGGCCACCTCGGCGACTACCGCTGCCCGAGCTGCGGCAACACGCGGCCGCCGCTGCAGGTCGCGGCGCGGTCGGTGCGCCTCGACGGGCTCGAAGGCGCCTGCTTCGACCTCGTCACGCCCGCCGGCACGTGCCCCGTACGGCTGCCCCTACCCGGTCTCTACAACGTCTACAACGCCCTGGCCGCAGCGGCCCTCTGCCACGCGCTGGACACGCCGCTCGCTGCGCTGGTGGCCGGGCTCGAGTCAGCGCTGCCAGCCTGGGGCCGCTTCGAGCGCATCGCCGTCGGCGACGGTAAGACGGTAACGCTGCTGCTCGTCAAGAACCCGGCTGGCGCGAACGAGGCAGTGCGCACGCTGCTCTCGGGAGCCGAGCCGCCGAAGCTTGCGCTGGTCGCCCTCAACGACCAGACCGCCGACGGGCGTGACGTCAGCTGGATCTGGGACGTCGACTACGAGCCTCTGCTCGCCGTCGCCGACCGGCTGGTGGCGAGCGGCGACCGCGCTGCCGAGCTGGCACTCCGCTTCCGCTACGGCGGCATGGCCGAGGACGCCGTCGAGGTCGTCCCGGCGCTGGAGGAGGCGCTCGACCGCGCCCTCGCGCTGACGCCCGCCGGCGGCGAGCTCGTGGTGCTGCCCACCTACACGGCGATGCTGGCGCTGCGGCGCATCCTCGCGGCGCGCGGCCACGTGCGGAACTTCTGGGACGCCGCGTGAAGCTCGTCCTCGGCCACCTCTACCCCGAGTACCTCAACATCTACGCCGACCGCGGCAACATCGCGGTGCTGACGCAGCGGGCGGCCTGGCGTGGCATCGAGGTCGAGGTGCTGGCAATCGGCCTCGGTGACGCGGTGCCCGCGCGCGCCGATCTGCTGTACGTCGGTGGCGGCCAGGATCGCGAGCAGGCGTTGGTCGCGCCGGACATGGCAGCGAAGGCCGAGGGCCTGCGGTCCTCGCTCGACGCGGGCGCCGCCCTGCTGGCCGTGTGCGGCGGCTACCAGCTGCTCGGCCGCTCCTACGTCGACGCGGCCGGCGCGCTGCTGCCCGGCGCCGGCATCCTGCCTCTCCACACCGAGGCCGGCCGCCGCCGCCTGATCGGCGACGTGCTGCTCGAGTGCGAGCTGGAGCCCGGCTCGCCACGCACCCTGGCCGGCTTCGAGAACCATGCCGGGCGGACGCTGCTCGACGAGGGCGCGCTGCCGCTGGGCCGCGTGCTCGCCGGGTTCGGCAACGACGGGCAGAGCGGCTTCGAGGGCTGCCGCCTGGGGCGCGCGCTCGGCACCTACCTGCACGGGCCGCTGCTCCCGCGGAACCCGTGGCTTGCCGACTGGCTGATCGCCGAGGCGCTCGCCCGGCAGAACGGCGGCGTCCCGCCGCAGCTCGCCCCGCTCGGTGATGCGCTCGAGAGCGCAGCGCACGACGTGGCCGCCCGTCGCGCCCGCGAGCGCGGCGGCCGCTTCTAGGCCTTCTCGCGCTCCGGCTTGTCGTCGCCGCCAGCGCCACCGGCGCGGCTCTTCTCGTGGTAGTCGCGCAGCCTGTCCTCGACGAGCCGGTGGATCGACCCCTCCTGCCAGCTGCCGTCCACGCGCCGCTTGCCGGCCGCAACCCCGGTGAGAATCTCGATGCCCTCGTCGATCGTCCGCACCGACCAGACGCTGAACAGGCCCTGCCGCGCCGCCTCGACGATCTCGTCGTCGAGCAACAGGTTCGCGACGTTCGTGTGCGGCACGATCACGCCCTGCTCGCCGGTGAGCCCGCGCACCTTGCAGGTCTGAAAGTAGCCGGCGACCTTGCGGGTCACGCCGCCCACCGCCTGCACCTCGCCCAGCTGGTTCACCGAGCCGGTGACGGCGATGCCCTGCCGGATCGGCACGTCGGCGAGCGCCGAGAGCAGCGCGTACAGCTCGGTGGAGGAGGCGGAGTCGCCGTCGATGCCGTCGTAGGCCTGCTCGAAGGTGAGGGTCGCCTGCAGTGCCAACGGGAATTCCTGCGCGTAGGTAGCGGCGAGGTAGCCGGAGAGCGTCAGGATGCCCTTGGAGTGGATCGGGCCGGAGAGGTCGATCTCGCGCTCGATCGAGACGATGCTGCCGGAGCCGAGCGCCACGCGCGCCGTGATGCGTGACGGCTTGCCGAAGCTGTGGTCGCCCGTGTCCAGCACGGCGAGGCCGTTCACCTGGCCGACGCGCTCGCCCGTCGTGGTGATCGCGATCGTGCCGTCGTCGATCATCTCCTGCAAGCGCTCCTCGACCAGGGCGGAGCGGCTGCGGCGCTCGCGATCCGCGCGCTCGACGTCGGCGGCAGTGACGGTGTCGCGACCCGCGCGTCCGGCCCAGAAGCTCGCCTCGGCAACGAGGTCGGAGATCTCCAGCAGGCGGGTCGAGAGCTTGCGCCTGTCCTCGACCAGCGCTCCCCCGTGCTCGATGACGCGAGCCACAGCGCCACGGTCGAAGTGGCGCAGCCCGTTGTCGCGCACCCAGCGCGCGATCGCGCCGCCGTAGCTCGCGTAGCTCTGCTCGTCCCAGGCCATGTCCGGAGCAAACTCGGCCTTGACCTTGAACAGCTCCGGGAAGTCCTCATCGAGCTGGTGGAGCAGCTGGAACAGCTGGTGCGTGCCCACCAGCACCACCTTCAGGTCGAGCGGGACAGGCTCCGGCCGCAGCGTCGCCACCGGCAACGGCGACACCTCCTCGGCGAGGTTCTCGATGCGCACCTCGCGCGTGCGCAGGGCGCGCTTGAGCGCCGCCCACGAGAAGGGATGGGCGAGCACATCGGCCGCCTCGAGCACGAGGAAGCCGCCATTCGCGCGCTGCAGCGCCCCAGCCTTGATCTCGCGAAAGTCGGTGACCATCGAGCCGATCGCGTTGCGGTACTCGACCCGGCCGATCAGGTTGGCGAAGCTCGGGTTGCCCTCGACCACGATCGGCGCACACGCGCAGTTGCCGTTGGTGACGAAGACGTTGGCGCCGTAGCGCGAGTGATCGGGTCGTGCCACCTGCAGGAAGGGCAGCAGGGGCGACGGCGGCGGTGCGCCCTCGCTCTCACGGAAATCGTCGAGGTTGTCGAGCAAGGCGATGCGCACGTGCGCCAGATGGTCGAGCACCTCCGGCAGATCGTGGTAGCGCTCCTCCAGCTCGGCGAGGTGCGGGCCGAGCACGAACGTGACGATCTCGCGGTCGAGCACGCGCGTCCGCTCTGCCGCCTCCTTCTCGACAATGCGCATCTCGCGCATGTAGACCGCCGCGGCCTCCTGCACCTGCTCGCCGTGCTCCTCGATCTCGCGCTGGGCGTCCGACGGGAGCTTCGCGAACTCCTCGCGCGAGAGCGGCTGCCCGGCCACGATCGCCACCGACGCGACGCCGGAGGGCGTCAGCTCCAACGCGAAGCTGCGCTCCCGCGCGAAGGCGGCGAGCCGCTCCCCGCCGGCGTCACGGCGCGCAGCAAGCTCGGCGAGGCCGTCGGCACGGCGCGTCGCCACATCCTCGCTGTCGAACACGCGCGGGATCTCGCGCACCGCCGCGGCCACGAGCTCGTTCAGGTCGGCGGCGAAGGCAGGGCCGCTGCCGCTGGGCAGGCGCAGCGCGCGCGGCCGCTCCGGGTTCTCGAAGTTGTTGACGTACACCCAGTCGTCGGGCGCCGGCTTACCGCGGGCGAGACGCGAAAGCTCGTCGCGCACCGCCTGGCCACGGCCGCTGCCGGGCCGGCCGGCGACGTACAGGTTGAAGCCTGCCGTCTCGATCGCGAGGCCAAACTCGATCGCGGCGAGCGCGCGCGGCTGGCCGACGGTGCCCTCGAGGGGCGCCAGCTCGGCCGTGCTGCGGAACGGGATGTCCTTCGGGGCGACCCGCCGGCGCAGCTGCGCCGGCTTCAGACGGTGCCGCGCAGCGGACGGTGCCTGCTTGAGCTTGCGCTCCATGCGGCCATCGTTCCTGCGCGGGGAGCCGCTCGTCAAGCCCCGGCTTGGCGGCCGAGCCGGTCGAGCGCCTGGATCTCGATCTGACGCACGCGCTCGCGGGCCAGTCCGAGCTCACTGCCGATCTCGGCCAGCGTGTGCGGCTCACCCTTCAGGCCGAAGTGCAGCTCGATGATCGTCCGCTCCCGCTCCGGGAGCCGGCCGAGCGACTGCAGCACCTCGTCACGCTGGAGCCGGTCGACCACCTCGATCGCCGGATCGCCGGAGATCGGATCGGCCAGCACGTCGGCGAACTCGGAGTCATCGTCGCCGCCGAGCGACTGGTTGAGCGACACCGAGGCACGGGCGGCGCCGAGCGCCTCATCCACGTGACGGGGCCGGATGCCGGATCCCTCGATCAGCTCCTCGCGGGTCGCCTCGCGCCCCAGTTCGGCCTCCAGCTTGGCGGCAAGGCGCGTCAGGCGATGCTGGCGCTCGGCCACATGGATGGGCAGGCGGATCGTGCGGCTCTGGTTGGTGACGGCGCGCTGGATCGCCTGGCGGATCCACCAGGTGGCGTAGGTCGAGAACTTGAAGCCCCGGCGCCAGTCGAACTTCTCGACGGCGCGGTTCAGACCGATCGACCCTTCCTGGATGAGGTCGAGGAACGGCACGCCGAGGCCGCGGTAGCCCTTGGCGATCGAGACGACGAGCCGCAGGTTCGACTCGATCATCAGCTGCTTGGCCCCGCTGTCGCCGCGCTCGATGCGCTTTGCCAGTGAGACCTCCTCGGCGGCGCTCAGGAGACGCCGCTTCGACAGCTCGTTGAGGAACAGGCGGAGGATGTCCTCGGAGGCGCTGGTGTCGGCCTCCAGGGCGGTCTCGTCGAACTCGTCGGCATCAGCGTCGAGGTCAACGTCGGCCTCGGCCTCGAGCTCGGTGTCGTCGGCGGCGTAGATCGGTTCGACGTCGGCATCGACCTCATCGAGATAGCTGGCGGGCAGCGCGCTCATGGCTTCACCTTCGGGTGGGGGACGATGACGACCGGACACGGTGCGTGGTGCGCCGTCTGCTGGCTCACGGAGCCGAGCAACAGCCCGGCAAAGCCGCCGTGGCCGCGCGTGCCCACGACGAGCAGGTCGGCGCCTTGCGCGGCGTCGACGAGCACCTGGGCGGCGGAGCCCTCGCGCACTTCGATCTCGACCTGGACATCGGTCGAGCTACCGATCGCCTCGGCAACGGCTGCCTGTGCGACGGCTCTCGCGTTCTCCTGGAGTTCGGGGATCAGCGCCTCATCGATCGGCGCCATCATCCCGATGGGTGCAGCGACGTAGCTGAGCGTCCAGGCCGTGACCGCCTTGACCCTGGCCTTGCGCAGCCGAGCCTCGGCGAGCGCAAATGTCAGCGCCGCGGCAGAACCGGCAGAGCCGTCGACACCGACGACGATGGTCGCCATCAGAAGCCCCTTTCCTTCGCTGCAGACCCGGTACGGATTCCGCTCTCCCCGCGGATCGTCCGGGGGTGCTCGGGGACGGTGCGCGCGGTGAAGGGCGTGGTCTGCATCGGCTCCCATGATTCAGGGACGCCGCCTGCCCTTCATCGGGCGCGGCGCGGATCTGCGTGCGGAGTTCTACGGAGCCCAGAGGCGGCCGAGATAGGCGCTCGGGTCGCCCGAGCGCCAGTGGCGCAGGAACCGCTGGATCGGCGGGTGGAGCACGACGTCGCCGAGGTCACCGGGGCTGAAGAGACGGTACCCCCGAACGGCGTCGTCGGTCGAGGTGACATGGGCCAGCGAGCGGTTGCCGAGATCGGCCGCGAAGATGACGTGGACGACGTGCTTCCCGGGCGTCGCCACGTTCGGGGGGATCGACTCGACGAGCGCGATCGGCCCCTCGAAGGAGAGCGCGTCGGTGATGCCGACCTCCTCGGCCAGCTCGCGGCGCAGCGCGTCGATCAGGCTCTCCCCCGCCTCGACGCCGCCGCCGGGCAGCAGCCACGCCTCGCGGCCGTTCTTCTCGTGACGGATCAGCAGGAACCGGTCGTCGCGGCGCAGCAGGGCGCAGACGCGGAGCCGGGGCTGCCCGTCGATGGCGGCTCAGCTCCCGGAGGAGCCGAACCCAGCTGCTCCACGCTCGCTGCCGGGAAGCTCGGCGACCTCGACCGGTTGCACCGGTGGCAGCGCGAGCACGACGAGCTGGGCGATCCGCATCCCCGGCTCGACGACGAAGCTGGACGACGTGTCCGTGTTGAGCAGCGCGACCTTGAGCTCGCCGCGGTAGCCCGCGTCGATCAGGCCGGGCGCGTTGACGATCGTGATGCCGTGCTTGGCGGCAAGGCCCGAGCGCGGCTGGACGAAGCCGGCATGCCCCTCGGGGATGGCCACGGCGAGGCCGGTGCCGACGAGGGCGCGCTGGCCGGGCGCCAGCTCGACGCGATCGCAGGCGGCCAGGTCGAGGCCGGCGTCGTGCGCGTAGGCACGCGCGGGAACGATGGCGTCAGCGCGCAGCTTCTGGAAGGGGAGGTTCACGCGGCGGCACCGTCGGCGCCGGCACCGGCGCCGTGGTCGCCGGCCACCAGGTAGGGCGCGTAGCGGCGCAGCTCGCGCTCCGGCAGCTGCGCGCGCACGAGCACGCCCTCGGCGGTGTCCTCGCGGCTGTGGATCGGCGCACCCAGGGCATACAACGCCGAGAGCACGGCGCCCGCGCTGTAGGGCACGAGCAGCTCGACCGGGTGGAAGCGGTGGCGGAAGCGATCGGCGATGCGGGCGCGCAGGGCGTCAAGCCCCTCGCCGGTGGCGGCCGAGATCTGCAGCGACTCCGGATAGCGGTTCGCCAGGTCACGGCGGCGCGTCGGGTTCACCGCGTCGATCTTGTTGACGATGATCTCGATCGGCATGTCGTCGGCGCCGATCTCGCGCAGCACGGCGTCCACGGCCTGCACCATCTCCTCGAGCCGCTCGTCCGACGCCGAGGCATCGATCACGTGCAGCACGTAGTCGGCGACGAGGGTCTCCTCCAGCGTCGCGGCGAAGCCCTCCACCAGCTGGTGGGGCAGGCGGCGCACGAAGCCCACCGTGTCGGTGACGAGGTAGCGGCGACCGAGGTGGTCGAAGCCGCGCGTCGTCGGGTCGAGCGTCTCGAACAGGCGGTTCTTCACCGAGACCTGCGCCTGCGTGAGGGTGTTCAGCAGCGTCGACTTGCCGACGTTGGTGTAGCCGACGAGGGCGACCGTCGGCACCTCGGCGCGGCGGCGCTCCTTGCGGCGGGTGTCGCGCTGCTTGCCGAGCGCTTCGAGGCGCCCGCGCAGCATGACGATGCGCTCGCGCGCGCGGCGACGGTCGGTCTCCAGCTGGCTCTCGCCCGGGCCGCGCGTGCCGACGCCGCCGCCGAGCCGCGACAGGCTCTGATTCCACTGGCCGCGCATGCGCGGGAGGTTGTAGTCGAGCTGCGCGAGCTCGACCTGGAGCTTGCCCTCGGCGCTCACGGCATGCTGGGCAAAGATGTCGAGGATCAGCTGGGTGCGGTCGACCACGCGGGTCTCCAGCGTGTTCTCCAGCTGACGCTGCTGCGTCGGGTTCAGCTCGTCGTCCACCACGAGCACCTCGGCGCCGGAGTCCTTGTAGAGGCCCTTCAGCTCCTCCAGCTTGCCCTTGCCCAGGTACGTGCGCGTGTCGGGTGCGTCGCGGTGCTGCACGATGAGGCCGATGATCTCGACCCCGGCCGTGCGCGCCAGCTCGACAAGCTCGGACAGCTCGTCCGCCTCGTCCGCACCGGGGGCGAGGACGGCGGCGATGAACCCGAGCTCGGGTTCGGCGCCCGGGCGCGGATCGGACTGGTGGGAACTCACAGCAGCCATTATGACGCCCGGCAGAGGGGGCGCCCGGCG
>CANNRA010000010.1 GCA_947507735.1 Actinomycetota bacterium | reverse complement strand
TGGCGCGCTGCTGCTCGCGTTGCAGCTTGCGCCGGCGGGGCATCAGGTCATGCTGGCCGCGGCCGCGCTCGTGGGCGCCGGCTTCGCAGCGGCAGGCGGCTGGCTCCTCGCACGGCGGCCCTGGGCGGTCGCCTTCCTGACCCTGCTGCTGATCCCCGCGCGCATCCCCATCTCGGTCGGCTCGACCGATGCGATGCTGCTCGTGCCGCTCTACCTGGTCGTCGGGGCGGCGGCGGCAGCCTTCGCGCTCGAGCTGCTGCGCGGTGACACGCGCTCGCGCGAGCTCGGCCCGGTGGCCCTGCCGCTCGCTGCGTTCGTCGTCTGGACGGGGCTCAGCCTGTCCTGGACGAACGACCTCGACAAGGGCTCCGTCGAGCTCCTCTTCTTCTTCCTGCCCTTCGGCCTGCTCGCGATCGTGCTGGCGCGGCTGCCGTGGCGGCCCCGGCTGTTCTCGGCGCTCTGGCTCCAGCTCGCCGTGATGGGCGTCCTGCTCGCGCTGGTGGGGATCTACCAGTACGCCGCCCGCGACGTCTTCTGGAATCCGAAGGTGATCGTCGGCAACGCCTACCAGCACTTCTACCGGGTCAACTCGCTGTTCTGGGATCCGTCGATCTACGGGCGCTTCCTGGTGGTCGCCGTCCTGGTGAGCCTCGTCGTCGCGGCCTGGGGGCCGAGCCATGGCCGGGTGCGGCTCGTCGCGGCGGGCGCGGTGGCTGTGACCTGGGTCGGCCTGCTCTTCTCGTTCTCGCAGTCGAGCTTCCTGGCGCTGCTGGCCGGAGCGGTGGTCGCCGGCAGCGTGCTGCTGCGGCCGCGCGCCGGTGCCGCCGCCGGGGCAGTGCTGCTGGCGGCGCTCGTCGTGGCGGGCGGGATGCTTGGGTCACGCGACGCCGGGGCGACGCTGACCGCGGTCGCTGCTCCTGCGCCGGCCGCGCTCGTCGCGCCCGTGCTGCTCGCCGATGCGACGAGCGGTCGCGGCAAGCTCGTCCGCGAGGGCATCCAGATCGCGCTGCAGCACCCCGTGGTGGGTGTCGGCGTCGGTGGCTTCATCCGGGCGTACGCCGACCGGATCGGCCTGGCCGGGCGCGCGCCCAAGCGCGGCGCCTCGCACACGACGCCGGTCACCGTCGCGGCCGAGGGGGGCATCGTCGGGCTGGCGCTGCTTGCCTGGCTCGCCGTGGCCGCGCTGGCGTTACCCTTCCGGCACGCGGGCCGCACGTTGCGCGGCCGCACCGCTCTCGCTCTCGGACTCGTCCTGGTCGCCATCTCCGTGCACAGCCTCGGCTACAACGCGCTCTTCGAGGACCCCACCATGTGGGGAGCGCTCGGCCTGGCCGCCTGCGTCGCCGGGGCACGTGGCTCAGGCGACGACAGCAGCGACCGCGAGGGGCTCGCATGATCGGCGACTGGAAGCGCGTCCTCGTGCTCGCGCCGCACACCGATGACGGCGAGTTCGGCTGTGGCGGCACCATGAAGCGGCTGACCGAGGCCGGCGTCGAGGTGCACTACGTCGCCTTCTCGATCGCCACCAAGTCGCTGCCGCCGGGCTTCCCGCCCGACACGCTGGCGCGCGAGGTGCGCGAGGCAACCGCCGTGCTCGGCATCCCCGAGGCGCACCTCACGGTGCACGACTTCGAGGTGCGCACCTTCCCGGAGCACCGCCAGGAGATCCTCGAGTCGCTGATCGCGCTCGGCGAGGAGCTGCAGCCCGATGCCGTCTTCCAGCCCTGCCTGCAGGATCTGCACCAGGATCACCAGGTGATCGCCGCCGAGGGACTGCGCGCCTTCAAGCGCACGACGGTGCTCGGCTACGAGATTCCCTGGAACAACCTCGAGTTCAAGTACCAGTGGTACACGCGCCTCGAGGAGCGCCACATCGCTGCGAAGGTCGAGTCAACCTCGAAGTACGCCTCGCAGCAGCACCGCCGCTACGCCGATCCCGACTACATCTGGAGCCTGGCCAAGATGCACGGCACCAACGTCGGCCGGCCGTACGCCGAGGTGTTCCAGGTGTACCGCGTGTTCGCGTAGGGGAACCCGCGGTGGCGTGGGGCAGGCGGCGCCCGCCCCACGCCACCGCTGTCCTCGTCAGGCGCCTGCGCTGACCCTCGCCGACGCCTCTAGCTCGAGCGCGCGGGGAAACAGGATGTTGTTCTCCTGGTGGACGTGCTCGTGCAGGTCGCGCTCGATCGCGGCGAGGCTGTCGAGCAGCGCCCGGTGCGTGTTGCAGCGTGCCCGGTCGAGATCGAAGCCGTCTGTCAGGTCGCGCAGCTGCTCGAGCGCGCCGCCGGCGTCCTCGTGCTGGTGCTCCATCTGCGCGATCGGCATGGCGATCGTCGGGAACGGCAGGCGAGCGAACCCGCCCGACTCCTCGAGGGTGCGGCACGCGGGGAAGAGGACGTGCTCCTCGGCTGCCATGTGCAGCTCCATCTCCTCGCGGAAGGTGAGAAACGTCTCGGCCAGCATGACCAGCCGCTCGTCGTCGGAGCCGTGCCGCTCGGCGACCCGGACGCTCATCGCCGCGACTCGCGGCAACTCCTCGCGCAGGTGGTCGTGGTGGTGCGTGACGATGTGGTCAACGAGCTCGTCCACGCTCGCACGCGTCCAGTCCGTCTCGTCGGCGGGGGCGTCGATCATGCCCGCCTCGAGCAGTTGGATCGCGCTGGTGACGTCGAGGCCCTTGCGCTTGCAGGCGGTCTCCAGGCTCCGCTTGCCGCCGCAGCAGTAGTCGAGCCCGAGCTGTTCGAAGACGCGCGCGAGGCCCGGTCGGGCGAGGACGAGCTCGGCGACGATGGTGGTCGGTTCGATGTGCATGCGGCAAGGGATACGCGCAGACGCCCGCCCGAGCATCCGTTATTTCCACCGATAGTGCTCGTGATAAATCGGGCTGGCACGGGAGCGGCGCGCGAGCGAAGGCCGCTGGATCTGGATCGGTGGCCGCGCTACGGCTAGCCGTGCAGCTTCATCGGGACAGCCTCGAAACCTGACCAGTTTTTGTCAGGTAATGCGCCCGGCCGCGGCACAGAATCCGGCGCATGAGCGTCAAGATGCATGCGAGCACGCCGCCCCGGCTGGCCGACGACGGCGCGCCGCCGACTCGGCAGGAGGCGCGCCGGGCGGCCCGGGTGCTGTTCATGGCGACCTTCGGCTTCACCGTGTTCTTCGCGGTCTGGGTGATGTTCGCGATCGTCGGCATCCCGGTGAAGAAGCAGTTCGGCCTGAGCGAGGGCGACTTTGCCATCCTCGTCGCCATCCCGATCCTCACCGGCTCGCTGCTGCGGATCCCGATCGGCATCTTCACCGACCGCGTCGGTGGCCGGCTCGTCTTCTCGGCACTGCTCGTCGTCACGGCGATCCCGACGTACCTCGTCAGCCGCGCCTCGAGCTTCACGCAGCTGCTCATCCTCGCCTTCTTCGTCGGCCTGGCCGGAACGTCGTTCGCGGTCGGGATCGCCTGGGTCTCGGCCTGGTACCCGGCGAAGCGGCAGGGCTTCGCGCTCGGCATGTTCGGCGCCGGCAACGCAGGTGCCTCCGTCACCAAGCTGCTCGCACCGTCCCTGGTCACGCTCGTGGGCGTGGGCGGGGTGGTCGGCGGCGTCGTTCCGGGCGGCTGGCGACTCGTCCCCTTCGTCTACACGCTGCTGCTGCTCGGAACGGCAGCGCTGGTCTGGGTCGTGTCGCCCGGCCCCGACCACAAGCCGGCGCACGGCCGGAGGCTCCACGACCTCGCCCGGCCGTTGCGCGTCCTGCGCGTCTGGCGCTTCGGCCTCTACTACGTCGTCGTCTTCGGCGCGTACGTCGGGCTGTCGCTGTGGCTGCCGCACTACTACGTCGACGTGTATGGGATGAAGCTCCGGGACGCTGGCTTCCTCACGGCCCTGTTCATCTTCCCCGCCAGCCTGCTGCGCCCGCTCGGCGGCTACCTGTCCGACCGCGTCGGTGCGCGCCCGGTCACCTACACCGCGTTCATCGTCATGTGTGGCGCCCTTGCCTGGCTCAGCTTCGGCATGGGGATCTACCAGTTCACGGCGCTGCTCGTCGTGGTCGGCGTGATGATGGGCCTCGGTAAGGCGTCGGTCTACAAGTACATCGCCGACTACTTCCCGAAGGATGTGGGCGCGGCCGGCGGGGTGGTCGGCGCGGTCGGCGGGGTCGGCGGCTTCGCGCTGCCGCTGCTCTTTGCGTGGGCGCACCACGCTAGCGGCCGACCCGAAAGCGCTTTCCTGGTCGTGCTCGTCTCGGCCGTGTTCAGCCTGATCTGCCTCCACGTGGTGGTCGTCAAGATGCTGCGCGACGAGCGCCGCCGCACGAACACCCTCCAGACAAGGGAGCAATCCGATGCAACGTGATGCCGACAACGTGCGGCACGGCCGCGCCGGCGCCTGGCTCAACCACTGGGAGCCGGAGGACGACACCTACTGGGAGTCGAAGGGCAAGTCGATCGCCTGGAACGCGCTCGCGATCACCACCGCCAACCTGATGATGGCGTTCGCGGTGTGGTTCGTCGTCAGCGCTATCGTCGTGAAGCTCAACAAGATCGGTTTCGGCTTCTCGACGACACAGCTGTTCTGGCTGGCCGCGATGCCCGGTCTCGCCGGCGGGACGCTGCGCATTCTCCACACGTTCCTGATCCCGGTGTTCGGCACCCGCAAGGTCGTCAGCATCTCGACGGCGGCGCTGCTGATCCCGCTGATCGGCTGGAACTTCGCCGTCCAGAACTCCGGCACGCCGTACTGGCTGTTCCTCGTGCTCGCGTTCGCGGCTGGCCTCGGCGGCGGCAACTTCTCGTCCTTCATGCCCTCGACGAGCCTCTTCTTCCCCAAGCGGCTGCAGGGCACCGCGCTCGGCCTCCAGGCAGGCATCGGCAACTTCGGGGTCAGCCTCGTCCAGTTCCTGACGCCCTGGGTGATCGGCTTCGCGATCCTCGGCAGCACGCAGACGACGGACACGGGCAAGGAGATGTGGCTCCAGAACGCCGTGCTGATCTGGATCCCCTTCGTCGCGTTCTTCGCCATCGTCGCCTGGCTGCGACTGAAGAGCATCCCCGTGCAGGCGAACATCAGGCAGCAGGGCGACATCTTCCGCGACAAGCACACATGGCTGATGACGTCGCTCTACGTGATGACGTTCGGCTCGTTCGCGGGTTTCTCCACCACCTTCCCGCTGATGATCAAGGACCTCTACGGCGGCTTCGAGAAGGCGCCGGATCCGCTCAGCTACGCATTCCTGGGGCCGCTCGTTGGCTCGGGCGCACGTGTCATCGCCGGCCCGCTGGCCGACCGTTTCGGCGGCGGCCGCCTCACCCAGCTCTCGGGCATCGGGCTCGTCGGCTCGGCGATCAGCGTCGCCTTCTTCGTCCAGCCCAGCTCGACCGCCGAGTTCAAGTGGTTCGTGCTGACGATGCTCGCGGTCTTCTTCTTCGCCGGCATCGGCAACGCCTCGACCTTCAAGCAGATCCCGATGATCTTCCAGCCGCGCCAGGCGGGCGGGGTGATCGGCTGGACGGCCGCGATGGCCGCCTACGGCCCGTTCATCTTCGCCGTGCTGATCGCGGCGGTCATCGACTGGACAGGCTCGCCGATGCCGTTCTTCGTCGGCGCGGCCGTCTTCTACGCGGCCAATGTCGGGATCAACTGGTGGTACTACCTGCGGCCGGGTGCCGAGCGGCCGTGCTGACCAGGAGATGGTCAATTCTGGTCATGTGGCCCCGGGAGAGCAGGGCTAGCGTCACTCCCAGATCAAGCGAGCTGGGGAGGCAAGCGGTGGGCACTGGGCAACAGGCACGAGTCGTCCGACGGCAGTTGATCGGCGCGGCAGTCACCGTCGTTCTGGCGCTCGTCGTCCTCGCGGTTGTGCCCGGTAGGAGCGCCGGGGCAGGTCGGGCGGCAGTAGCCGACCCGGCAGGTAAGGCAACCTTCGACAGCCTCTGCGCGGGCTGCCACACGATCGGCGGCGGCAAGAAAGTCGGCCCCGATCTCGCGGGCCTACCCTCCCGGTCCAAGCTCGAGTGGGTGCGGCAGTTCATCCTCGTCCCCGACAAGGTGATCGCCGCCGGCGACCCGATCGCCAAGCGGCTGCTCTCCGAGTACAGCAACGTGCCGATGCCGAACCTCGGTGTCACCGATGCTCAGATCGGCCCGCTGCTCGCCTATCTCGACTTCAGCCAGGACCCGGCGATCACGACAGAGCCCGCGCCGGCCACCACCGCAACAGCTCCCCAGCCGACGGTGGTCGCCGGCGATGCGGCTCGCGGCAAGAACCTGTTCGAGGGCGGTGCGCGGCTCTCGGCCGGCGGCCCGGCCTGCCTCTCGTGTCACGCCGTGTCGGGGGTCGGGACGCTCGGCGGCGGAGCGCTCGGCCCCGACCTGACCGGCAGCTACGCCAAGTACGGCGGCGAGCAGGGACTGAGCTCGGCGCTCAAGACGGTCTCGTTCCCGACCATGGCGCCGATCTTCTCCCGCAAGCCGCTGACGAGCAGTGAGATCGGCGACCTCGCAGCGTTCCTGAAGACGGCGCCGGTGCTCGACCGACCGCCCGGTGCCGCGGCCAAGCTCGTCGGCTTCTCGATCGCCGTCGTGGGCGTCCTCACCCTGCTGGCCATGGCCGTGTGGCGACGCCGGCTGCTCGGGGTGCGCAAGCCGCTCGTCAATCGCTCAAGAGGAAAGTGAGGCTGTCGTGGGCTGGATCCAGGATCTCGTCAAGCCGAAGACGCGCGAGTGGGAGGACTTCTACCGCAACCGCTGGCAGCACGACACCTCGGTGCGCTCGACGCACGGCGTGAACTGCACGGGCGGCTGCTCGTGGATGGTCTACGTCAAGGAGGGGATCATCACCTGGGAGATGCAGGCGACGGACTACCCGATGCTCGAGGCCAAGCTGCCGCCCTACGAGCCGCGCGGCTGCCAGCGCGGCATCTCGACCTCCTGGTACGTCTACAGCCCGATCCGCGTCAAGTACCCGTACATCCGCGGCGTCCTGGCCGACGCGTGGCGCGAGGCGCGCGAGACGCTTGAGCCAGCCGAGGCCTGGGCGGCGATCCAGGCCGACCCCGACAAGCGCGCGAGCATCCAGACGGCCCGCGGCAAGGGTGGCTTCCGCCGGACGACCTGGGACGTCGTGCTCGAGATCATCGCGGCGTCGATGCTGCACACGGCCGAGAAGTGGGGCCCCGACCGCGTCTTTGGCTTCTCGCCGATCCCTGCCATGTCGTACCTCTCGTACGCTGGCGGCTCGCGCTTCCTGCAGCTCTTCGGCGGCGTGAACATGAGCTTCTACGACTGGTACGCCGACCTGCCGAACGCGTTCCCCGAGATCTGGGGCGATCAGACCGACGTCTGCGAGAGCGCCGACTGGTTCAACTCGAAGTACATCGTCGCGATGGGCTCCAACCTCAGCATGACCCGGACGCCCGACGTGCACTTCATCTCGGAGGCACGCCACGAGGGCGCCAAGTTCGTGGTCATCTCCCCCGACTTCAGCATGGTCTCGAAGTACGCCGACTGGTGGCTGCCGGTCGAGGCCGGCCAGGATACGGCGCTCTGGCTCGCCGTCAATCACGTCATCCTCGAGGAGTTCCACGCCAAGCGGCAGGTGCCGTACTTCACCGACTACCTCAAGCGCACCAGCGACAGCCCGCTGCTGGTCGAGCTGGTCGAGACACCGGAGGGGTTCGCGCCCGGCCAGTTCGTGCGCGCCAACCTGGTCGACCGCTACGCCGGGGTCGAGAACGGTGACTGGAAGCTGCTGATGTGGGACGCCGCCAGCGACGCGCCGAAGATGCCGAAGGGCGCCGTCGGCTTCCGCTGGGCGAAGGAAGAGGCAGAGCAGGGCAAGTGGAACCTCAAGCTCGAGGACGGCCTCGACGACACGCCGATCGACCCGGTGCTGACGTTCCTCGACGGCCCGGGCAGCGCGGTTGAGCAGGTCGCCTTCCACGAGTTCGCGGCCGACTGCACCCGCCTCCGCGGTGTGCCGACCCGGCGCCTGCGTAGCGTCGACGGGCGCGAGATCGTCGTCACGACGGTCTACGATCTGCTCTTCGCGCAGTTTGGCGTCGGTCGCGGCCTGGCCGGCGACTACCCGACGAGCTACGACGACGTCAGCTCGTACACGCCGGCCTGGCAGGAGCAGTTCACCAAGATCGGCCGCGACACGGTGATCGCGCTGGCGCGTGAATTTGCCGGCAACGCCGAGGCGACCAACGGCAAGTCAATGATCATCGTCGGCGCCTCGATCAACCACTGGTACAACAACAACCTCTCCTATCGTGCGCCGATCACCGCGCTCATCCTGTGCGGCTGCTGCGGCGTCAACGGCGGCGGCATGAACCACTATGTCGGCCAGGAGAAGCTGACGCTCGTCGCCCCCTGGACGGCGCTCGCTTTCGCCACCGACTGGCAGAAGCCGCCCCGTCAGCAGCAGTCGCCGACCTGGCACTACGTCCACTCCGACCAGTGGCGCTACGAGGGCGATTTCACCGACTACGCCCCGGTGCCGAAGGATGCCAAGTGGGCTAAGGGTCATGCCATGGACCTGGAGGCGCAGGCCGTCCGCTCGGGCTGGATGCCCTTCTACCCGCAGTTCGACCGCAACCCGCTCGACCTGGTCGAGGACGCCCGCAAGGCGGGCAAGTCGTCGAAGGAGGAGATCATCGGCTGGATCGGCGAGCAGATCGCCGGTGGCCAGGTGAAGCTCTCCATCGACGACCCGGACGCCGAGGAGAACTGGCCACGTATCTGGCTGATCTGGCGCGGCAATGCGATCGCCTCGAGCGCCAAGGGCCAGGAGTTCTTCCTGCGCCACTACCTCGGCACCCACGACAACGTGGTCGCCGAGGAGCATGCCAAGGACAAGGTCAAGACCGTCGTCTTCCGCGAGCCGGCGCCGCGCGGGAAGATGGACCTCGTCGTCGACATCAACTTCCGCATGGACACCTCGGCGCTGTACTCCGACATCGTCCTGCCAACGGCGACCTGGTACGAGAAGAACGATCTCAACACGACCGACCTGCACTCCTACATCCACCCGTTGCAGGCGGCGGTGCCGCCCGTGTGGGAGTCGAAGTCCGACTGGGAGATCTTCAAGGCGCTCGCGAAGAAGCTCAGTGAGCTGGCCCCGCAGACCTTCCCTGAGGGGGTCGTCGAGGACGTCGTCATGTCGCCGTTGCAGCACGACACACCCGATGAGCTCGCGCAGACGCAGGTGCTGGACTGGCGTGCTGGCGAGTGCGATCCGATCCCCGGCAAGACGATGCCGCACCTGCGCCTCGTCGAGCGCGACTACGCGAACCTCTACAACCGCTTCATCTCGCTGGGGCCGGGCATCCGCGACGGTCTCTCGGTACACGGCCTGACGATCCCCGTGGCGAAGTTCTACGACGAGCTGCTGAAGAACCCCGTTGGTGGCACGCCCGACACGCGGCACATGCGCTGCGTCGAGTGGGATGGCACGCGCTACCCCAGCGTCGAGGATGCCCTCGACGCCGCCAACGTCGTCCTCTACCTCGCGCCCGAGACCAATGGCGAGATCGCCTACGAGGCGTTCGTCGCCGAGGAGCACAAGACCGGGCTCAAGCTGACCGACCTCGCCGACGGCAACCGCAATGTGCGCACCACCTTCGGCGACCTCGCGGCCCAGCCGTTCCGCACGCTGACCAGCCCGTGCTGGACAGGCGACGTCAACAACGGGCGGGCCTACGCTGCCTGGGTGCTCAACAACGAGCGGCAAATTCCCTGGCGGACGCTGGCCGGGCGGCAGCACCTCTACATCGACCACCCCTACTACATCGACTTCGGTGAGCAGTTGCCGACCTTCAAGCCGAAGCTCGACCCGCGCCTGACCGGCGATATCGTCAAGAGCCCGACCGGCGACGGCTGTCTCACGCTCAACTACATCACCCCGCACGGCAAGTGGCACATGCATTCGACCTTCGGCGACACGCAGCGCATGCAGACGCTGTCGCGCGGTATCGAGCCGTGCTGGATCAATGACAAGGACGCCGACCGGATCGGCCTCGTCGACAACGACTGGGTCGAGGTCTACAACGACAACGGCGTGATGGTGACGCGCGCCGCCGTCTCGTCGCGTGTGCAGATGGGTACCTGCATGGTCTACCACGCCCCCGAGCGGACGCTATCGATGCCCAAGTCGCAGGTGCGCGGTGCCAAGCGCGGCGGTTCGCACAACTCGCTCACCCGCACCCGTATCAACCCGGTGCAGCTCGCCGGTGGCTACGCACAGTTCACGTACGGCTTCAACTACTGGGGCCCGATCGGGGTCTTCACCCGCGACACCTACGCCGTCGTCAAGAAGCTGGAGAAGCTCGAATGGTGACAGCGGCTGGAAAGAAGGGAGCGGCAATGGACATCCGCGCGCAGGTGTCGATGGTCTTCCACCTCGACAAGTGCATCGGCTGCCACACGTGCTCGATCGCCTGCAAGAACATCTGGACCGACCGCAAGGGCACCGAGTACATGTGGTGGAACAATGTCGAGACCAAGCCGGGCACCGGCTTCCCGACGCTCTGGGAGGACCAGGAGCGCTACCAGGGCGGCTGGGAGCAGGACGGCCAGGGCGGCGTCAAGCTCCGCCTCCAGGGCAAGGGCCGGACGCTCGGCAACATCTTCGCCAACCCGAGCCTGCCCACCGTCGACGACTACTACGAGCCGTGGACGTACGACTACGAGCATCTGTTCGACGCGCCTCCTGGCGACGACCAGCCGACGGCCCGCGCCGTGTCGATGATCACCGGCGACAAGGTCGATATCGATGCCGGCCCGAACTGGGACGACGACCTCGGCGGCTCGCCGGTGTACGCCGCTAACGACCCGAACCTCGAGAAGATCACCGCCACCGAGCGGACGCAGCTGAACGAGCTCGAGCGGCTGGTGTTCTTCTACCTGCCGCGCATCTGCAACCACTGCGTCAACGCGAGCTGCGTCGCCGCGTGCCCGGCCGGCGCTGTCTACAAGCGCGGCGAGGACGGCATCGTCCTGCTCAATCAGGAGAAGTGCCGCAGCTGGCGGATGTGCATCTCGGGCTGCCCGTACAAGAAGACCTACTACAACTGGACGACGGGCAAGTCGGAGAAATGCATCCTCTGCTACCCACGCATCGAGAGCGGCCAGGCGCCGGCGTGCTTCCACTCGTGCGTCGGCCGGATTCGCTACATGGGCCTGCTGCTGTACGACGCCTCGGACATCGACCGTGTGGCTGGCGTCGATGACAAGGACCTTGTCGAGTCCCAGCGGGAGATGATCAAGGATCCGTTCGATCCTGCCGTGATCGAGGCGGCTCATGCGAACGGCATCACCGACGCGCAGATCAAGGCGGCGCAGGATTCGCCGGTCTACAAGTTCGTCAAGGAGTGGAAGCTGGCGCTGCCGCTGCACCCGGAGTTCCGGACGCTGCCGATGCTGTTCTACGTACCGCCGATGCTGCCCGTGATCGCTGAGACGAAGAACGGGAGCTACGACGTCGACCCGGCCAACCCCGGCAACACGGACGGCAGCGGGCTGCCCGGCCTGTCGACGCTCGAGCAGGCGCGCATACCGATCCAGTACATGGCAAGCCTGTTCTCGGCCGGCAACACCGGGATCGTCGAGGACGTCTACCGCAAGCTGATGGCCGTCCGCGTGCACATGCGCTCGAAGACGGTTGGCAACATCGACGCCGGCCAGGTCGCGGCGGCGCTCGAGGACGGGCGGACGACGGGCGAGGAGGCCGAGGCGATCTTCCGGCTCACCTCGCTGCCGACATTCAAGGAGCGCTTCGTGTTGCCGCCGATGGCGCGCGAGGTCGCGATCGAGGCACGCGTCGACCCGTTCCAGCTGAAGCGCGAGGGCGGGTTCGGGTTGCGCAAGGAAACCCCCGAGCGGAGGTACTGAGGATGTCCACCTCGACGCCCACCCCCACCTCCGTCGCCCCTGCCGTCGACGCCGTGATCAACCGCGAGCTGGTGCTCGCCTTCGCGGCCTTGCTCGAGTACCCGGTCGCGTCGCTCGCGGCCGGGGCCCGGGCCTGCGAGGAGCTCGCCCGCGGCGAAAGCGAGCCGGCGGCGGCGCTGGCCGGTCGCTTCCGCAGCTTTGCGGAGGCGGCACCGCTCGAGGTGCTCCAGGAGGCGTACACCAGCGCCTTCGACCTCGACACGCTCTCGCCGAGCGAACCCACCTGCTACCCGTACATCGGCCATCACCTGTTCGAGGAGAGTCACAAGCGCAGCGCCTTCCTGCTCGGACTGCGGGCGCTCTACGGCGAGCACGGCTTCGCGGACGACCCGAGCGACCTGCCCGACCACCTCGTGACCCTGCTGCGCTTCGTCGTCGTCTGCGACGACGAAGCGGCCGTGGCCGAGCTCGTCGATGAGGCGCTGCTGCCGGCCCTCGTCCGCATGCGTGCCGCGATCGGCGATGCGCCCCCGGCGAACGACTGTGTCAGCTACCAGCAGCTCGTCGGCGCCCTCGCCCTCGCCCTCGGCGTCCGCCGCCCCGCCGTCGACCTCGATGCGGTCGAACTGGAGTGGAACCGGCCCGGCGACAGCCTCGGCATCACCCGCGACACCTGCGGCCACTGAGGAGAAGGAGCAACCATGTGGAACACATTTCTGTTCGCGGTGATCCCCTACCTGGCGGTGCTCATCGCGGTGCTGGGCGGCATCTGGCGCTACCGCACCGACCGCTTCTCGTACACGAGCCAGTCGTCGCAGTTCCTTGAGAGCCGCGTGCTGTTCTGGGGCTCGAACGCGTGGCACTACGGCATCCTGCTGATCCTCGGCGCGCACGTTGTGGCGATGGTCATCTGGGAGCCGTGGGCGTCGCTGACCGCGAACCCGACGCGCCTCTATGTGCTCGAAGTGATCGGCCTGGGGCTGTCGTTCCTCGCGGCCGCCGGCATCACGGTGCTGCTGCTGCGGCGCCTCCTGGTGCGGCGCGTCAAGTCAGTGACGTCGAACGCCGACTGGCTCCTGCTGGGGGTGCTGATCGCCCAGGTCGTGCTCGGCATCTGGATCTCCCTCGGCTACCGCTGGGGCTCCGAGTGGTACGTGCAGACCGCCGTGCCGTGGCTGCACTCGCTGTTCAAGCTCAACCCGAAGGTCGACTACATGGTCGCCCTGCCCGGCATCGTGAAGGTGCACACCGTGCTCGGCTTCGCCGTTGTCGCGCTGTTCCCGTTCACGCGGCTCGTCCACATCGTCACCTTCCCGGTCACCTACCTCTGGCGCTCGTACCAGGTCGTGCTGTGGAACAAGCGGCCGGGGCACGTACGGCATTGACCCCTGCAGCGTCAGGCCTGCCGCCAGGAGACGGTGATGGCCGCATCCCCGTCACTGTCCTCGCCGGTTTCCTGGGCTCGGGCAAGACGACGCTGCTCAACCGGATCCTTGCGGGCGGGCACGGCCTGAGAGTCGCCGTGCTCGTCAATGACTTCGGCTCGATCAACATCGACAGCCGGCTCGTCGTGAGCCGTGATGCCGAGGTGATCGCGCTTGAAAATGGCTGCATCTGCTGCTCGGTGCGGGCCGACCTGGTGGCGCAGCTCGCGGGTCTGCTGGAGGGGCCCGCGCCGCCACAGCACGTGCTCGTCGAGACGAGCGGCGTCGCCGACCCGGGCCGCCTGCTCGTGGCGCTGCGCGACCCGTACCTGCGTCGCCTGTCGCGGGTCGACGGCGTGATCACGCTGGTTGACGCGGCCAACATCGAGGCGATCCCGCCATCGCTGGTCGAGCTGGCCCGGCGGCAGCTCGCCGCGGCCGACCTGATCGTCTTCAACAAGGCCGACCTCGTCTCGGCCGCCCAGCTGGCGACGCTGCGCGAGCGGTTGACCTACCCGCGGGCGCGGGTGGTCGAGGCCCGCCACGGGAACGTGCCCCTCGAGCTGGTGCTCGGGATCGGTGGCGGTGCTGCGACCGGCAGCGACCCCGAGGACGGCGTCGGCTCTGCGCCGGATCATGGCGCACTGTTCGCCACCTGGACGTGGAGCTCGGCGCGGCCGCTCGATCTGGCAGTGTTGCGGTCGGTGCTCGGCTCGCTGCCCGGCGCCGTGTACCGGGCCAAGGGCTTCCTGCAGCTCGCCGACGCGCCCGGTCAGCGCATCGTGGCGCACGTCGTCGGGCGGCGCGTCGACCTCCGGCCGGCGGGGACGTGGGGGGACGCCGCGCCCCGCAGCGAGCTCGTGTTCATCAGCCTCGAGCGGCGGCTGGCCACCGCTGCGCTACGCGAGCGGCTTGCTGCCTGTGCGGTGGGTAGCGCTCCGGTGGGCGAGGTGACGGGCGAGGTGGCTCTTCCGCTCACGTCAATTCTTGGCTGACAAGAATTGATCAGGTATGCCCGCCGCGCGTCTACTAGTCTCGGCGGTGAGCCGATGCGCGATATCTCACCTCCTCCAAGCAGACCGGGCCGTCCACCGCTCGTCTACGCCTGCTCGGGCAGCTCGAACGTCGCCCAGCTCGCGAACGCGATCGCCGTGCGCCTCGACCGGTCAGGTCTCGCCGAGATGTCGTGCATCGCGGGGGTGGGTGGCAACGTCGGGGCACTTGTCCGCACGGCGACCTCGGGGCGCACCATCGTTGCCATCGATGGCTGCCCCCTTGCCTGCTGCGAGCGTTCGCTGGCGAGCAGGGGCGTCGTCCCCGACCGGCTCGTCCGGCTGCATGAGCGAGGGCTCAAGAAGCGCCAGCACGTCGACTTCAGCCCGGCCGAGCAGGACGAGGAGTTCGCACGGCTGCTCGTCGAGCTCGAGCCGCTGCTGTGTGCACGAGGCGCCGCCTGATGGCGCCGGCGCGGCCGACTCTTGCCGCCGGGCGGTTGCGCTATGGCGTCGTGCCGCGCGGCTCGCCGCGGTGCAGCAGGTCGTGCCGGAAGCCGATCGCGACCGCCTCGAGCTGTGAGTGGCAGCCGAGCTTGAGGAACATCAGCCGGATGTGGTTGCGCACGGTCGCCTCGGCGAGCCCGAGCCGCAGGGCGATCTCGCGTGCCGGAGCGCCTTCGGCGAGCAGCTCGAGCACTTCTTGCTGTCGTGGGCTGAGGCGGCGCGGCGGGTCGGGCGGCTGCGTCCGTTTGACGTCACTCCGTTCTGAACGTCCCGAGATTCGACCGGACATCGTCGCTGAAGCATCGACTCTGGAGGCGAGGATTTCATGACCCATAGTGATCATCCGTACGCGGCTCACGGTGACGCCGCCGGCGGTGACCCGGTGTCCGATTTCCGCTCCGCGGCCCCGCTCTTCACATTCGATACGAGCATGCGCATCCGTAGCTGGAACGCTGCTGCCGAGAAAGCCACCGGCTATCCGGCAGCCGAGGTGGTCGGGCGGCCCTGCTGGGAGGTGCTCTGCTTCCACGACGAGGCTGGCGGCACCGTCTGTCAGCGCAACTGCTCGTTCCACCGCTTGCTGCGCGAGCGCTGGCTCGTCGTGCCACCGACCCTCCTGGTGAAGACGACGCAGGGTCCGCGGCGGATGACGGTGCCGATGCTCGTCGTCGAGGGCGGTGAGGTCTTCGCGGCTCTCATGCTCGACGCGGGTGCGCCGCTTGCGCCGGTGGCGCCGGTCACGCCGGGCAGCGGTGCCCAGCAGGACGACTGCCCGCCGCCCGAGCTGACGGCCCGCCAGCGCACCGTGCTCGCAATGCTTGCCGAGGGCATAACAGCCCGTACGATCGCCACGGACCTCCGGCTCTCCGAGCTGACCGTGCGCAACCACATCCGCTCGATCCTGCGCGAACTCTCGTGCAACTCCCAGCTGACGGCAGTCGCGCGGGCCCGCCGCCTGGGTCTCGTCTAGGTCGATGAGGAGGTAGACGTGACGATCATCCATCGCACGCGGACGGAGCTGGGCAAGCGCCCGGTCGCCGAGGCGATTACCACCCGCGGCAAGGAGCTCTCGCCGCGAGACACGGTCGGGGTCGCCCGGCAGCTCTTCGCCCGGCAATCGGTGCAGCTCCTGCCGGTGCTCGAGGGGACGACGTACATCGGCGCGCTTGGCTGGGACACGATTGGCGACGAGGTGCCTGCCGACACGCCCGTGGCCGGCTTCGTCGCGCGCCTGGCGCCGACGACCCGCGCCACGACGCCGACCGACGAGGCGCTAGCTGCGCTCGACCTCGTTGGAGCAAAGCGGCTCGTGGTGCTGGGCGAGGACGAGGCCACCTACGTCGGCATGGTCTGCCTGCGCGGCGATCGCGAGCGGCTGTGCGTGGACGCAGAGTGCCATCTGGAGGCTGCGGAGGTCTGACCGGCGGCCGCCGCCCGGCCCGCGCACGTCGCTCAGGCGGCGCCGGGCGTGGGTGCGGCTGCGGGCGCCGTCTCTGCCGCCGTGGGCTCGAGTCGCAGCAGGCAGAGGCCGGGCCCGGTGAACGGGTCGAGCGCCGCAGCGTGCAGCGGCGCCCCCAGCTCACTCAGCGCGCCGTCGACGATGCCGCGGTGCGCCCGGCAGATGACCGAGCCCCGGGTGCGGGCGAGCTCGGCGAACGGGCACGTGCGCAGGACGATGTCGCCGGCGTTGGCGACCGGGTCGAAGCCATGCCGCCCGAGCAGCCGCAGGATGAGCGCTGTCGACTCGGTGGCGTCGGGCGTCGGCCCCGGCTGCGGGCGCTCGACCAGGTAGGCGCCCCACGAGCGACCGGCCGCCTCGGCGCGATCGGGGCCACCGTCAAGGTCGGCCAGCGACCCGGCGAGCAGCGAGGCCAGCAGCCTGTACTCCTGCGCGGCCGAGGTGCGCTGCACCGGGGTGTAGCCGATGCGGGGACGGCCGCGGCCGCTCGACGGCAGCTTTGTCCCCGTCACCAGGTGGGCCTCCTCGAGCACCCGCAGGTGCCAGCGCACCGTGTTCGGGTGCAGTTGCAGCGCCCGGGCGAGCGCCGCCGTGCCGAGCGGCTCGTCAGCCTCGCGCAGCAGCTCGATCAGCCGGTGCCGGTGCGGGTCGGCGAGCGCCCGCTGTGCAGCGATCCCGCTGCCAGCCGCGTCCTCCTCTTCCTGCGAGAACAGCATTGGAGAAAAGATGCCACACGTGCCTGGTGCGCGCCGCAACGGGCCCGCATGATCAGTATTCGCCACCGGTGGAGATCCGCGTTCCTGCCGATCTCGGCTAGCCCATTTTCAACGACAACTCTGGTTGTAAATCAACTCGAGGTGGAGGTTGTCGTCATGGTTTCGGGATTCAGGAACTCACGCAGCGTCGGACGGCGCCTCCGCGGCATCCTGGCCGTGGTCGCGCTCGGCAGCACTGTTGCCGCCGTCGCCGCGGTCGCTGCCGTCGCCGTCGCAGCCCCGGGCACCTCGATGGCGGGAATGCAGCACGCCGCGCCCACCGGCGCCGCCGCCACACCGGCCGTGCACAAGCCCTTCCCGGCGGCGCTGCCGCCGCTGCTCACTGGCAACCTCGTCACGGTCAAGCTCGTCCTGAAGGACGTCACGGTCGAACTTGCGCCCGGCGTCAAGTACTACGCCTGGGGCTTCGAGGGCGGCGTGCCCGGGCCCGTCATCCACGTCAAGCAGGGCCAGCGCGTGAAGATCGTACTGACCAACAAGGGCATGATCCCGCACTCCATCGACTTCCACGCGGCGCGCATCGCTCCGAATGTGGCATTCAAGGATGTCGCGGCGGGCGAGTCGATCTCGTATACCTTCACGGCCAGCGACCCAGGCGTCTTCATGTACCACTGCGGCACCAAGCCGGTGCTCGCGCACATCGCCAATGGCATGTATGGCGCGATCGTGGTGGAGCCGACGAAGCCGCTGCCCCATGCCGACAACCAGTACGTGCTGGTGGCCGGCGAGTGGTACATGAACGGTGATGGCACCAAGGAGCCGGCCTCGCTGGACATGCTCAAGGCGCGCCACCAGCAGCCGGACTACGTGACCTGGAACGGTTACGCCGGTCAGTACGTCAAGGAGCCGCTGACTGCCAAGCCGGGCGAGACGACCCGCTTCTGGGTGGTCGCCGCCGGCCCGAGCTTCGACACGGCCTTCCACATCGTCGGCACCATCCTCGACCGGGCCTGGGTGGACGGCGACATGACCCAGTACCTGCGCGGCGTCCAGACCGTCAACGTGCCCGCGGGCGGAGGCGGCGTCTTCGACGTCAAGATCGACGAGCCGGGTCTCTACCCGTTCCTCAGCCACTCGTTCGCCTCGGTCGACCTCGGCCAGGTGGGCCTGCTCAACGTCGGCAACGCCAAGGGGTCGATGTCGCACTGACCTCTCCGCAGGGAGGATGTGAGGCCCGGCGCGGTACGGCCGGGCCTCACAGCGTCGGCGTGCGTACGGGTGCTAGCGCGCCGGCACGAAGCGCCGCGCCAGCTGGGCGATGCGTCTGCGCTCGCCCGGCGAGTAGAAGCCGAGCGCGCCGAGCGCTACGGGGTAGGCGATGACGAGGGCGACCGCTACGCCCAGCCCGACCCCCGCCCACTCGCCGGTGACGTCCAGCGCGACTGCCACGCCTGCTGCCGTTGCCACGCGCCGCCACTGGTACGGCGCCGGAAACACGCGCTGCGCGTTCAGCGTCATCAGCACGAACATCGCGCTGTAGGCGGCGGCGGTCGAGATCGCGGCCCCGATCATCCCGTAGCGTGGCACCAGCACGAAGTTCATGCCGATGTTGAGCGCCGCCGCCACGCCGGTGACAACCCAGTTGAACTGCGTCTTGCGCGCGCGGCCGACCCCGATCGCCACCACCGTGTAGGCGGTGAACGCCACCCCGGCGAAGGCCAGCAGCGACACCACGCGTGCGCCGCCGTAGAACTCGGGCTTCGTCAGCAGCCGCGCCAGCCACGGCGACAGCACGCCCAGCGCCAGCGAGATCCAGCAGGTGATCAGCACGAGGTAGGTGAGCACCCAGGCGTAGGTCTGCTTCGCCTCATCGTCGGACTTGATCGAGTAGGCGAAGGCCGGCCAGGCGGTGCGGAACGCGAACTGCAGGAAGACGATCGCCGAGGCCAGGCGCACGCCGATCGAGTAGAGGCCGACCTCGTCCTGGCCGACGTAGCGCACCAGGAAGAGCCGGTCGGAGAAGTTGATCCCCCACAGGAAGATCGCGGCCGGCACGAGCGGCAGGCCGAAGCGGTTCATCTCGCGCAGCAGGCGGCGGTCGAACTCGAGTCCGAGCTGGTACCGCCGGTAGGCGAGCAGCACGATGTAGACGGCGAGCGTGCCGATGAAGTTGCCGACGATCACGCCGAGCGCGTGCTGGTTGAAGCCGACGACGAGGACGATCGTCATCACGATTGTGATCAGCACGTTCGAGATCGAGGCGACGGCGAACTGCAGCGACCGCTCCTCGACGCGGAAGAGCGACGTGATCTGCTCGAAGTTCATCTGCGCCCACAGGCCGATGAAGGCGGCGCGGACGAGCCCGGCGCGGTCGCCCGACGAGAAGAGCAGCTGCGAGATCGGCCCGGCCACGGCGAGCCCCGCGATCAGGGCGGCGGTGGACATCGTCATCGTGAACCAGAAGGCGGTGCGCACGACGCGGGTGCGGCCGGTGTCGTCCTCGGCATCGAAGTAGAAGCGGAAGAACGCCGACGAGATGCCGGCCCGGAGCAGCGTCACGAGCACCGCCGAGGCGGCGACCAGCGTCTCGATCGCGCCGTAGTCGCTGGGCGAGAGGTAGCGCGTGTAGAGCGGCAGCAGCAGGATCGCCAGCACGCGCGACACGAGCCCGCCGAGGCCGTAGATCGCCGAGTGCTTGGCGAGGCGCTTGAGCTGGTGGAGCATCAGGCGACCCTCACGGCAAGCACCTCGCGGATGCCGCGAATGCGCGTGGCGAGCAGCGCGGCCGCCCGGGATGAGTCGAGCGAGGCGTCGCGCGGCCGGTCGCCGGGGAGGTCGGCGCTGAGGGCGCCGCGCAGACCGGCAGGGTTGACGCCGTGACGCGCGCAGACGAGCTGCGCCAGCTCCAGCCGGTTCAGTTTGTCGGGCCCGGCGATGTGCAGGAGGCCCGTCAGCTCGGGGCGGCCGGCGGCCTCCAGCAGCGCCGAGGCCAGGTCGCGCACGCTCACCGGCGTGCGCCACTCGTCGGTGAAGAAGCCCATGTCGAGGTCGCCGCGGGCGCACTCCAGCGGGCGCGTCTCCTGCGGGCCGAGGCCGAGCGACGAGTCGAGCAAGAGCGACGTGCGCACGATGAGGGCGGTGGGGTCGAGTGCTATCACTTCTGCTTCGGCGCGCGTCTTCGCCTCGCCGTAGGGGATGATCGGCGTCGCCGGGTCGGACTCGGCGTAGCCACCGCGGCGCCCGTTGAAGACGAGGTCGGTGGAGAGGTGGATCAGCCGGGCGCCGTGGCGGAGGCAGGCTCGCGCGACGTGGCCCGGCCCCTCGGCGGTGATCGCGGTCAGCTCGGGGCCCGAGAGCACGTAGGCGGCGTTGACGACGACAGCGGGCCGCGTGGCGGCGACGAGGGCCTCGACTGCGGCCGGGTCGGTGATGTCGAGCGGCACCGTCGTGCCGTCGGCGGCGGCGCGCGAGCGGTGAGTTGCCACGACCTCCCAGCCGGCCACCCGCGCCTGGTGCGCGAGCTCCGAGCCGAGGAAGCCCGAGCCGCCGGTGACGAGCAGCCTCATCGCGTCTGCACCCTAGAGGCCTGCGTAGATGTCGAGCAGCGAGTCGGTCATCCGCTCGACGTCGTGGACGCGCTCGACGTAGGCGCGGCTCTCGGCGCCGATGCGGTGGCGCAGCTCGGGCGACTCGACCAGCGGGCGCAGCTGCTCGACCAGGCTCTCCGGCGTCGCCGAGACGATCGGCACCTTCACGCCGAGGGCGGCAGCGCTGCGCTCGACGGCGGCGTCGTGCAGGAAGGTGATGACGGGCTTGCCGAGCGCCATCGACTCGATCGCGAACAGCCCGTACCAGCCGGCGTACAGCTGGTCGATGACGATGTCGGCCTCGGCGTACAGCTGCTTCGCCTCCTCGTGGTGCAGGCCCTCGACGAGGCGCAGGTCGACCGGCAGCTGCGCGCACGCGGCGATCACGTGCTCGGTGCCCTTCTTCGAGCGGCTGGACGGCGCGTGCACGACGAGCGGTCGCGCGCGGTCGGAGGGCGGCACGGGCGTGAACGGCGACAGGTCGATGCCGACGGGCAGCACGTGCGCCTCGGGCACCCAGCGGATCGCGTCGTAGCTGCCGACGATCTCGGCGTCGGCGCGCTTGCCGTAGGCGAGCTGCTCCGGCGTCTTGCCGCGGATGTCGGTGCCCAGGTAGTGGTAGAGCGACCTCTTGCCGAAGGCGTGCAGCAGCTGGAACTGCACCGACTTCGGCACCAGGGTGAGGCCGAAGTAGAAGTGGAAGATGTCGGTCTGCGGCAGCAGCTTCAGCTGCGCGCGCCACTGGCAGGCCTGGCGGCGGAGCAGGCCGGAGGCGGGCCGGTCGAGCGACCAGTCGGCCTCGGGGTGCAGCGTGCCGCGCTCGAAGACGACGAGGCGGGCCTCGACGCCGCGGCGGCGCAAAGCCTGCACGTTTTGCCACGGCACGCCCGCCGTGTTGACGGGGCAGTGGGTGACGCGGAGCGGCCGGTCGACGCCGGGGACGCCGCCGGTGCCGGTGTCGGTGTCGGCGCGCCGGGCCACGGGGCTAGGCGTCGAACTCGACCTGGTCGAAGTAGCGCAGGGCGGTGCGGCCCGGCCGGATCTTCGTGGACTCGGCCTTCGCCTCGTCGGTCGAGATCAGGCCGAGCGCCCACTTGACGCCGAGCCAGGCGAGGTTGAAGTCCTCCTGGTAGACGATCGTCGAGATGCGCGGGTTGACCTCGATGAAGTGCTTGCCGATCAGCTGGATGTTGAAGAAGTGCTCGATGCCGAGCGCTGCGATCAGCCGCTCGCACTGCTCCATCAGCTCGGGCTCGTCGAGGGTGACGAAGTACATGGCGAGGCCGCTGCGCACCGACTCGCGCGTCTTCGCGTGGCCGAGCACGATGCCGTTGCCGTCGGCGAAGCCGTCCACCGTGCGCTCGGGGCCGGTGGCGAGCTCCATCACGAGCAGCTCGGGGCCGCCCTCGGCAGGCAGCAGCTCGACGGCCTCCTCGAGGCGCAGCGCGGTCGCGCCGGGCTTCTCGTTGAGCAGCTGGTGTGCGCGGTCGACGGTCGGGTCGAGCACGCGGAAGCCGCGCGAGCCGGAGCCGAAGACGGGCTTGAAGCAGACGGGCCTGTCGGGGTAGCCGAGCTTGAGCGCTGCCTCCGCCACGGCGGCGCTGCCCTGCACGCGGTACGACTCCGGCGTCGGCAGGCCGAGGCGCTCCAGCAGCTCGCCGGCCGAGCCCTTGTCGTTGGCCCGGGCGATCGCCTCCTCGCTGGAGACCATCACGCTGATGCCCTCCTCGGCGAAGCGGCCGCGCGCGTGCGCGAGCCCCTCCAGGTCGAACGACGACTCGGGCAGCACGATGTCGACGTGCTCGCGCTGGCAGATGTCGAGGATCGTGTCGGCGAACTCCGGCGCGCCGCCCGCAGGCACGCGATGGAAGGCGTCGCACAGGTGGCGGCCGATCGCGCGCTCGCCCATGTCGGTGCCGATCAGGCGCACCTCGCGCTCGCCGTTCTCGCGCAGCGCGCGCAGCAGCCGGCCGGCCCCGGGCGCGCCGACGGCCGAGACGAGGATGGTCAGCGGGCGGCCTGCGCTGGCGCTCACGACAGGTCGATCCGGTCGGCGGCGAGCTGCTCCAGGCGGTGCGTCCGCTCGGCGGCCAGCATGGCCAGCATCGTCTCGCGCATCGTCGGCCCAGGGTACGCCCAGATCTCGGGATGCAGCAGCAGCTGGAGCCAGGGGAACTCGCCGGCGCGCAGCGCCTCGAGCGGACAGCCGTGGCGCCAGTTCTGATTCGACTCGCTGCGGTAGTGGCGGCTGAAGCGCGGCTCCATCACGTTGACCCCTCCGGCAACGGGCTCGCTGATGTTGCGCGGGCCCGGGTTGTGCCAGGCGATCACCGGGTCGAAACGCGGGTCGAGGGTGGCGATCGGCCACTCGGCGTGCAGGCCGACGCTGTGACCGAGCGACCGGAGCTCGGCGATGGCGGCGTGCCCCTCCTTCGACTCGAGGTTGTAGAAGGCGCTCGTCGGCAGCAGGAAGAAGGTGGCGGGGACGCCGAGCTCGTGATTGAGGCGCGCGATGGTGAGGGCGGCCTCCAGCGAGAAGTCGACGTCGTGGCGCAGGAAGAGGTCGCCGTCGACCGGGTCGTGATCGAAGCGCGTGAAGCGGTAGCCGCCCGCACCGGCCGCGGCGATCAGCTCGCGGTAGTGGCCGAGGTCGAAGTCGCAGCGGTGCTTCGAGGTGGAGACGGTCGGCTCGACCTCGATCTCGAAGAGCTGCGCGGCGGCCTCGCCGCGCTCCAGCGCCTGGAGGTTCGTGTCGCCGGTGGCGATCACGTAGCCGCGGCGGTCGGCATCCACCTGCACCGGGTTGATCAGCTCGCCGACGCCGAAGTAGAGCTCGCTCTGGACGACGCCGGGGGCCGCGTCGACCGCGGCCGAGCTGCCGATCGCGGTGACGCGGCCGGCCCTGAGCGGCCCCGGCTCGGCGGTGAGGAAGCGGATGCAGAGCGGCTGGCGGAACCGGGGCAGCACGAGCTCATCGGTGATCTCCTCGCCGAGGCACTGGCGCAACGCCACCTCGAGCAGGTCGACGCCGGTGGCATGGCGCACCAGGTCGGCCATCTGCCCGCCGGGAATGCGCGCGGCCACCTCGACGATCTCGACGGCGCCGTCGGGCCGGGCGATCAGCTGCGGGAACGCGATGGCATCCCGCAGGCCCACCGCCAGGACGGCC
>CANNRA010000009.1 GCA_947507735.1 Actinomycetota bacterium | reverse complement strand
CGCGCGTGCAGCGCGAACCGCGATCGGCTTCGCGCTCGCGCCGCTGGCAGTGACGGCGGGCCACCCCGGTACCATCGGCCCATGGCGCACCTCCACGTCCAGCTCACCGTGCGGCAGCGGGAGATCCTCATCCGCGTGGTGGACGAGTACGTCGGCACGGGCCAGCCGGTCGGCTCGAAGTCGCTCGTCGCCTCGGCCGGGCTCGACGTGTCGTCATCGACGGTGCGCAACGTCTTCGCCGAGCTGGAGCGGCTCGGCCTGCTCACGCACCCGCACACCTCGGCGGGCCGCATCCCCACCGAGGGCGGCTACCGGATCTACGCCGACGATGCGCTCGAGCGCCAGCGGCTGGAGCCGCGCCCGGCGCCGCTCGCGCTCGACCTGACCGGCCTGCGCAACGAGGTCGAGACCGCGCTCGAGACGATGACGGAGCTGCTCGCCGACCTGACACGGCTGATCGCGCTCGTGTCGGCGCCGCCGCTCGAGACGGCCACCGTGCGCCACGTCGAGGCCCTGCCACTGCAGTCGCGGCTCGTGATGGTGGTCGTCATCACATCGAGCGGGGGTGTCAGCAAGAAGGTGATCGGCTTCGACGATCCCGTGGACGAGGGGCTGATCGCCTGGGCCGGCGGCTACCTCAACGAGGAGTTGCGCGGCGTCGCGCTCGGCTCGCACCAGCTGCGCCGCCGTCTCGCCGATCCGTCGCTCGGTGGCCGCGAGCGGCGCTTCCTCGACCAGCTCGCGCCCGCCTTCACGAATCTCGAGAGCACCGAGGAGCGCCGCGTCTACATCGGTGGCGCCGCCGGCCTGCTCGAGGAGGTGCGGCCCGAGGAGCTCGGCTCCTACCGTCGCTTGCTGGAGGTGCTCGAGAAGCGCGCCGTCGTGCTCGACCTGATGGCGCGCGCGCTCGACCCGCAGCGCCCCTTCGTCCGTTTCGGCGACGAGCTGGAGGCACCCGGTCTTGGCGCGGTCTCGATCGTCGGTGCCTCGTACGGACTCTCGACACGGTCGCTCGGCACCGTCAGCCTCGTCGGCCCGTTGCGCATGGACTACGTCAAGGCGATCCGCACCGTCCGCTCGGCGTCGTGGGAGCTCTCCCGCTTCGTCGAGGCCGTCTACGACGGCGAGTAGCCGCGGGCCGCTGGTCTCGCCCCGGTCGCCGGTCCGAGAGCGCCCCCGCCTCGGTACCCTCTACAGCCGATGGCGAAGGACTACTACACCCTGCTCGGCCTGCCCCGCGACGCGCTGGAGGCCGACATCAAGAAGGCGTTCCGCGGCCTCGCGCGCCAGCTGCACCCCGACGTCAGCGACGAGCCGGACGCCGAGGAGCGCTTCAAGGAGGTCGTCGAGGCTTATGAGGTGCTGAGCGACTCCGAGAAGCGTCAGGTGTACGACCGCTACGGCCACGACGGCCTGCGCGGCGCCAGCGGTCAGTCGGGCGGCGGCTTCGATTTCGGGAACGTCAGCGACCTGTTCAGCGCCTTCTTCGGCGACGACCTGCTGGGTGGCGGGGGCCGCGGCGGTCAGCGGCGTGCTCAGCGCGGCCCCGACCTCGCAGCCGAGGTCGCCATCGACCTCGCGGATGCGGCCACCGGCCTCTCCACCGAGGTGCCCTACCAGGTGGCAGCGGCCTGCGACACTTGCTCGGGCTCCGGCGCGAAGCCCGGCACGCACGCCTCGACCTGCGGCACCTGCCGCGGTGCGGGGCGCGTTCAGCAGATCACTCGTAGCCCGCTCGGCGAGTTCGTCCGGACGGGCACCTGCCCGACCTGCGGCGGCGCCGGCAAGGTCATCGAGGATCCCTGCGCGGTCTGCCGCGGCGATGGTCGCGTCGTGCAGGAGAAGACGCTGCGCGTCGACATCCCCGCCGGCATCCACGACGGCCAGCGCATCCGCATCAGCGGCGAGGGCCATGCGGCCTCGGGCGGCGGCCTCACCGGCGACGTCTACGTGCGCGTCCACGTCCGCGAGGACGAGCGCTTCGCCCGCGAGGGCAACGACATCTTCTCGACGGTCGACCTCACGTTCACGCAGGCGACGCTCGGCACCTCGGTGACGATTCCCACGCTGGACGGCGACATGGAGGTCGCGTTCGAGCCAGGCACCCAGCCGGGCACGCTGCGCATCCTCGACGGCAAGGGCATGCCCGTGCTGCAGGGGCGGGGCCGCGGCGATCACCGCATCCTGGTCAACGTCGTGCTGCCGCGCCGCCTCAACGACGAGCAGCGCCGCCAGCTCGAGGAGCTCGACCGCACGCTCGACGACGAGGCGTACCGGCCCGACGGTGGCTTCTTCTCCAAGCTGAAGAGCGCGTTCCGCTGAGCGTCCGCCGCATCGCCGTGACCGTGCCCGAGGCGCAGGCCGAGCAGGCGCGCGCGGTGCTGCTTGAGCTCTTCCCCGACGGCTTCGAGGAGAGCGTCCCGCCCGGCACCGGTGGGTGGGTGGCACCGAGCGCCTGGACCGACACCGGCAGCGCTGCCAGCTCCGTGCCGGCGCCTAGCGGTGACCGGGTCGTCGAGTTCGCCGCCTACTACGCCGACGCGGAGGCCGAGGCCGCGCTGCGCGCCGCCGGGCTTGGCCCGGTCAAGGTCACCGAGCTCGAGGACGGCTGGGAGGATCGCTGGCGCGCGTTCCACCATGCCGTCGTCGTCGGCCGGCTCTGGGTCGGCCCGCCGTGGGAGGCCGCCGCTGCCGACCCCGCGCTGATTCGCCTCGTCATCGACCCGGGCCGAGCGTTCGGCACCGGTGCGCACCCGACGACGCGCCTCTGCCTGGAACTGCTGCAGGGCGAGCTGCCTGGCTCGACGCTCGATGTTGGCTGCGGCTCTGGCGTGCTCAGCGTCGCGGCAGCGCTGCTCGGCCACGGCCCGCTGCTTGGCATCGACGACGACCCGTTGGCGATCGAGGTGACGGCCGAGAACGCCGCTGCCAACGGTGTCGCCGCGCACGTCGAGGCGCTTCTCGCCGATGCCCGCGAGGGCGCCCTGCCCACCGCCGACCTCGCCTTCGCCAACGTCAGCCTCGCGGTGGTCGAGAGTGTGCTGCCTCGCCTTGATTCGCGCCGCGCCATCATCTCCGGCTTCCTGGAGCGCGACACGCCGGCCGCCCCGGGCTGGTGCCGGCTCGAGCGCCGCACGCTGGATGGCTGGGCCGCCGAGCTGCTCGAACGCGAGGAGGGGTAGCGTCAGCATGGACGCCGCCGCCTGGGACGCGAAGTACGCCGCTACCGGTGCTGGCCTGCTCTGGAGCGCCACCCCGAACCGCTTTCTCGTGCAGGAGATGGAGGGCCTGGCGCCCGGCCGCGCCCTTGACCTGGCCTGCGGCGAGGGTCGCAACGCGATCTGGCTGGCGGCGCAGGGCTGGCAGGCCACCGGCATCGACTTCTCGGCGACGGCGCTGGCACGGGGCCGGGCCGCCGCGGCCGAGCACGGTCTCGCCGTCGAACTGCTGGAGGCCGACGTCGTCGCGTACGAGCCGCCGCTCGCCGCCTTCGACCTCGTCGCGGTCTTCTACCTGCACCTGCCCGCCGCCGAGCGGACACGGGTGCTTGCGGCGGCCGTGCGCGGCCTCGCGCCCGGCGGCGTCCTGCTCGTCGTGGGCCACGACCTGCTGAACCTCACCGAGGGTGTCGGCGGGCCGCAGGATCCCGCGCTGCTGTTCATGCCCGAGGACGTCGTGCGTGAGGCCTGCGACGGGCTCGTGGTCGAGAAGGCGGAGCGCGTCACCCGCCCGGTCGAGACCGGGCAGGGGACACGTGAAGCGATCGACGCCCTGGTGCGGGCGCGGCGGCCTGAGGCCTAGCCGCGGTTCGCCGGCACGGACCGCTCGTCCGAGCCGATGTACACCTGGGCGGGGCGGGTGATCTTGAACTCGCCGGCCATCATCTCGTCGTAGTGGCTGAGCCAGCCGATGGTGCGTGGCACCGCAAAGAGCACGGTGAAGGCGGCGGGCTGGAAGCCGATCGCCTTGTAGGCGATGCCCGAGTAGAAGTCGACGTTCGGGTAGAGCTTGCGCGAGACGAAGTACTCGTCCTCCAGCGCGATCTTCTCGAGCTCCTGGGCGACGCCGAGCAGCGGGTCGGGCCCGGAGACGGCGAGCACCTCGTCGACGACGCTCTTGATGACCGTCGCGCGGGGATCGAAGTTCTTGTAGACGCGGTGCCCGAAGCCCATCAGCTTCTCGTCGCGGTGCTTCACGTGCTCGATGAAGTCGGGCACGTTCTTCACGTCGCCGATCTTCGCGAGCATCTTCAGCACGGCCTCGTTGGCGCCACCGTGCAGCGGGCCGTAGAGGGCGGCCGACGCGCCGGCGAGCGAGTGGTAGGCGTCCGTCTCGGCCGAGCCGATGGCGCGCATCGCGTTGGTGCCGGCATTGAGCTCGTGGTCGGCGTGGAGGATGAACAGCACCTCGAGCGCGCGAGCGAACACCTCGAGCTGCTCGGCGCCGACGCCCGACGTCCGCAGGAACTGCTCGGCGAAGGTGGCGCCAGAGGTGGCGCCGGTGGTGCCGCCGATGCTCGCGGCGATCGCGTAGGCGCCGAGCTGCAGCGTCTCGGCGAGCTGCGTCGGCAGGGCGGCCTTGCGGGCCTCGCCGTCGTGCACCGCGGCCTTGGCCTCCTGGTGCGCGGCACCGAGGGCGGCGTAGCCGGAGATCAGCACCGACATCGGATGCGAGCCGGCCGGGAAGGACTCGACGTGCTTGCGGATGCGGGCGGTGTCGACCTGCGCGCCAAGCACTGCGGCCTCGAAGACGCTGCGCTGGGCTGCGGTCGGGAGCTCGCCGTACGCGAGCAGGTAGGCGACCTCGAGGAACGAGGTCTTCTCGGCCAGCTGCTCGATCGGATAGCCGCGGTAGCGCAGAATGCCGGCCTCGCCATCGATGAAGGTGATCGCGCTGCGGGCCGTCGCCGTGGCGAGGAGCGGCTGGTCGAACGAGAGCAGGCCGAGCTTCTTCAGCTCGGACGCGGGGAAGGCTCCGTGCCCGTCGACCGACACCTCGATCGTCTTGCCGGTGCGATTGTCGGTGATGGAGAGTGAATCTGGCACTGGAAGAGCCTCCTCGAGGTGGACGACGCACGCTCGACCTCCGACGGGCGCGCTGCACAGGGAGTCTAGAGCGCAGTGGGCACCTCGGGTTGGACGATGTGTACCGGCCAGTACGCGGAGGCCAGGAATGTGGTCGGAACAGCTCGTTGCGGGTACGGTGAATGCACCAGATGCCTGCCGACTGCCTCTTCTGCAAGATCCGCGACGGTGCGATTCCCTCGGAGATCGTCCACCGCGCCGACGGCTTCTTCGCGATCAGGGACATCGCCCCCAAGGCCGATGTCCACGTGCTCGTCATCCCGGACCGGCACATCGCCGACTTCCGCGGCATCGACGCGCTCGACGCTGACGAGTCGAAGCGGTTCCTGGAGTTCATTGCCGCGACCGCCCGCGTCTGTGGGCTGGAGGAGTACCGACTGATGAACTTCTGCGGAGCCGGAGCCGGCCAGACCGTCTTCCACTTGCACGTGCACGTCCTCGGTGGGCACCTCACGGGGTTCCCGGCATGAGCGCGCTCGTCGTCCGCATCGAGGCCGAGCTGAAGGCGGCGATGCTGGCCAAGGCGGCCATCCGTCGCGACGCTCTGCGCCTCATCCTCTCCAGCCTCCGCTCGGCCGAGAAGGAGCTGCAGCGCCCGCTCTCGACCGACGAGGAGCTGCTGGTGCTGCAGCGCGAGCGCAAGCGCCGCCTCGAGGCGATCGAGGCGTTCCGCGCCGCCGACCGCGAGGAGCAGGCCGAGAAGGAGGAGGACGAGCTCGACGTGCTCGAGGAGTTCATGCCCGAGCCGATCTCCGAGGACGACCTGGAGCGGATCGTGGACGAGGTGATCGCCGAGGTCGGCGCCACCAGCCTGCGCGACATCGGCCGCGTGATGGCCGACGTGATGCCCCAGGTCTCGGGCCGGGCCGACGGCGGCGTCGTCAGCCAGATCGTCAAGGAGAAGCTGGCCTAGCAGCCGGCGGGGAGCGGCCTCCGGCAGGCTCCCTACACTTCGCAGCGGTGCAGCAAGTCCTGACCGTCTCCAACGACGTGGCCGCAGAGCTCGCGGGGGTCGTGGACGGCGTGCTTGACGCGCTGCGCGACCACACGGGCTGCACGGTGTCCATGCGCGGCAACCGCGTCACCTTTGACGGCGACGACGCCAGGGTCATCGCCGCGGCGGCCGTGCTGGCCGAGCTGGTCAGCCTCGTCGAGGGCGGTCACGAGATCAACTCGGGCACGGTGGACGCGGTGGTAGGCGCGCTCGACTCGTCGGAGGACATCCGCGCAGCGCTCGATGATGTCGTGTGGCGCCACCGCGGTACCAAGATCGGACCGAAGACGGTGTCGCAGAAGCGCTACGTCGATGCGATCCGCAAGAACACCGTCACCTTCGGCATCGGCCCTGCAGGCACCGGCAAGACCTACCTGGCGATGGCGCTGGCCGTGCGCGCGCTGTCGGAGCGCGAGGTCGGGCGGATCATCCTGACGCGGCCGGCCGTCGAGGCGGGGGAGAAGCTCGGCTTCCTGCCGGGCGATCTGCTGGCCAAGGTCGATCCGTACCTGCGGCCGCTCTACGACGCCCTCTTCGACATGCTCGACGCCGACAAGCTGACGGCCTACATGGAGAAGGGTCTGATCGAGGTGGCGCCACTGGCCTTCATGCGCGGCCGCACCTTCAATGACTCGTTCATCGTGCTCGACGAGGCGCAGAACACCTCGCCCGAGCAGATGCAGATGTTCCTGACCCGCCTCGGCTTCGGCTCGAAGATCGTGGTCACCGGCGATGTCACGCAGATCGACCTGCCCCGCGGCCAGTCGTCCGGGCTGATCGAGGTGCAGAAGATCCTCGCCGACATCGAGGGCATCGGCTTCGTCCCGTTCGGGCACCAGGATGTCGTGCGGCACAAGCTCGTCGGGCGGATCGTCGAGGCGTACCGCATCCACACGGAGCTGCGCCACGCCCTGAACGGCGACGGCAACGGCAGCGGGCACTGAGGGTGGGCGCAGCATGATCGAGGTCGAGCTGGAGAACCGCAGCGGTGTTGCGGTGGACGAGGTGGGGGCGATCGCGCTCGCGCAGGCGGTGCTCGCCGCCGAGGGCGTCAGCGAGGGTGAGCTCGGCATCCAGTTCGTCGGGCCCGACGAGAGCCGCGTGCTGAAGCAGGAGCACCTGGGGATCGACGAGGCGACCGATGTCCTGTCGTTCCCCCTGGACGGCCTCGACGAGCTGCCCGAGGGCGAGCCGCGCGCGCTCGGCGACCTCGTGATCTGCCCGCAGGTGGTGGGCGACGACTGGCAGTGGCCCTTGACGCACGGGATCCTCCACCTGCTCGGCCACGACCATGGGCCGGCGATGGAGGCGCGCGAGCAGGTGCATCGCGCGCTCTGGACATGACGGCGCCGCGCCGTCGCATCACGCTCTTCGAGAGCTTCAACTATGCGATCGAGGGGATCCTGCACGCGCTGCGCACGCAGCGGAACATGCGCATCCACCTGCTCACGACGGTGGGCGTGCTCGTGGCGGCCGTCGTGCTCGACGTCGACCGCTTCGAGCTGATCGCCCTGATCATCGCCATCGGCTTCGTGCTGGTGGCCGAGATGGTGAACACCGCGGTCGAGAGCGCCGTCGACCTGGCAACCACGTCGTTCGACCCGATGGCGAAGCTGGCCAAGGACATCGCGGCGGGCGCCGTGCTCATCTCGTCGATCGTGGCGGCGGCGGTCGGCTACCTCGTCTTCAGCGGCAAGGTCGCCAAGCCGACGAGCCGCGCGCTGGAGTCGCTGCGCGACGCTCCGCTCGAACTGACGCTGGTCGCGCTCGTGGTCACCGTGCTCGTGGTGCTCGGCCTCAAGGCGTGGACGGGGCGGGGGACGCCGCTGCGCGGCGGGCTGCCGTCGGGTCACTCCGCGATCGCCTTCGCCGGCTGGATGGCAGCGACCTACGTGCTGCACGGCAGCGAGCACCGCTTCCTGGTGTCGAGCGTGACCCTGGCCATGGCGCTGCTCGTGGCGCAGACCCGTGTCGAGGCGGGCGTCCACTCGGTGGTCGAGGTGGCGGCCGGCGGCCTCGTCGGCTCGCTCGTCACGCTGATCATCTTCCAGGCCCTGTCATGAGGAGGAGCGCATGAGCGATCTCACCCCGGCCGACGCCGAGCTGCTTGCCGCCGCCGACGAGGTCGCAGCCCGCGCCTATGCGCCGTACTCAGGCTTCCAGGTCGGGGCTGCCGTGCGCGCCCGTGACGGGCGTGTCTTCGCGGGCTGCAATGTCGAGAACGCGGCCTACCCGCTGACGAGCTGCGCCGAGCGCACGGCGCTCTCGCGCGCGGTGGCCGAGGCCGGTCTCGGGCCCGGAGACATCGAGGCGATCGCCATCACCGCGTCACCCTGCGGCGGCTGCCGCCAGTGGCTCACCGAGTTCCGCCTGGAGCGCGTGCTCTACCGTCGCGCTGACGGCAGCGTCGCCCTCTCCACACCGGCGGCGCTGTTACCGGATACCTTCAGGGTCTGATGCGCAGCGGATTCATCGCGGTCGCTGGCCGGCCCAACGTCGGCAAGTCGACCCTCGTCAATGCCCTCTGCGGCAGCAAGGTCGCGATCGTCAGCGACAAGCCGCAGACCACGCGGAGGCGCATCTTCGGCGTCGCCAACGGCACGACGGACGGTGAGGACTGGCAGGCAGTGCTCGTCGACCTGCCGGGCTTCCAGCGGCCGCTCGACTCGCTGACCGAGCGCATGCAGGACACGGTCGACCGCGCCTTTGCCGATGTGGACGCGATCCTCTTCGTGCTCAGCGCCCGCGAGCGCGTCGGCGCCGGTGACCGCTTCATCGCCCACCGCGTCTTCGCCATGGGCAAGCCGGTGATCATCGTGCTCAACAAGGTTGACCGGCTGAAGAACGGCCACATCGCCACGCAGATGATGACCTCCTCCAAGCTCGGCGAGTTCAAGGCCCTGCATCCCGTGAGCGCGATCACGGGCGACGGCATCGGCGAGCTCCGCGACGACATCGCGGCGCTGCTCGGCGAAGGCCCGGCCTACTTCCCGCCCGGCCAGTCGAGCGATGTCACGACCGAGGAGCAGATCGGCGAGCTCGTGCGCGAGAAGGCGTTGCACCTGACGCGCGAGGAGGTGCCGCACGCGCTCACCGCCGTTGTCGAGGAGCTGGAAGGCAAGGTCGTGCGCGTCGACATCGTCGTTGAGACCGAGTCGCAGAAGCAGATCCTCGTCGGCAAGAAGGGCGCGATGGTGCGCGAGATCGGCGTGCGTGCCCGGCCCGAGATCGAGGCGCTCCTCGGCCATCCGGTGTTCCTGGAGCTGCAGGTGAAGGTGCGTCCGCACTGGCGCCGCGACGGCGCCCAGCTCGACCGCTTCGGCCTGTAGGAGAGGGCCGGCGCGCCGGCAGAGCCTAGGCCGGGAGCGGCGGAGAGACCCAGTCCGGGTTGCGCCCGCCCGGATAGCGGTCGCCCGCTGCCTGCCCGACATCGTCGAGGCGCTGCCCGTCGTCGTCGCTGAGCTGCAGGGCGAGCGAGCCGACGTTCTCCTCGAGGCGCGCGCTGTTGCGCGTGCCGGGGATCGGCACAGTGCCCTGGGCGACGAGCCAGGCGAGCGCGACCTGCGCCGCGGTGGCGCCCGGGTGGCGCGACGCGACCTCGGCCACGATCTCGGCCTTGCGGGCGTTCTCGACGAGGGCGTCACCGCCGGCGCGCGGGTAGCGGCCGGTGCCGCGGTCGTCCGACGGGTCGTAGTCGGCGTTGCTCTTGAAGCGGCCGGTGAGGACGCCGCGGCCGAGCGGCGAGAACGGGACGAAGCCGATGCCGAGCTCGCGGCAGAGGGGCAGCACGTCGTTCTCGACCTCGCGCTCGAACAGCGAGTACTCCGACTGGAGCGCCGCGATCGGGTGGACTGCATGGGCGCGCCGGATGTCCTCGGGGCGCGCCTCCGAGAGGCCGAGGTGGCGCACCTTGCCCGCTGCGACGAGCTCGGCCATGGCGCCGACGGTCTCCTCGATCGGGGTCTTGGCGTCGACGCGGTGCTGGTAGTAGAGGTCGATGTGGTCGAGGCCGAGGCGCTGCAGGCTGGCGTCGCAGGCCCAGCGCACGTACTCGGCGGTGCCGTTGATGCCGCCCAGCTTGCCGGTCTCGGCGTCGCGGACGTTGCCGAACTTGGTCGCAACGACGACGCGCTCGCGCAGCCCACCCGCGAGTGCCACACCCAGCAGCCGCTCGTTGTGGCCGTTGCCGTAGATGTCGGCCGAGTCGATCAGCGTCACGCCCAGCTCGACGGCGCGGCGGATTGTCGCGGTGCTCTCGGCGTCGTCGCTGGGGCCGTACCACTCGGACATGCCCATGCAGCCGAGGCCGAGGGCCGAGACGTGCAGGCCGGAGCGGCCGAGCTCGACGGTCGGGACGGGGTTCCGCACGCGGCTCAGGCCTCCGGGAGCGGCGGCGATGTCGAGGTCGGGATGCTCGCCTCGGGGTAGCGGGCGCCGCGCGGGTCAAGGGTGTCGAGGAGGTCGAGCTCCTCGGCGGTCAGGATGATGTCGATCGCGTTGGCGTTCTCCTCGACGCGCTCGGTGCGCTTCGTCCCCGGGATCGGGACGATGAAGGAGCGCTGCGCGAGGAGCCACGCAAGCGACACCTGGGCCGACGACCAGCCCTCGGGCTCGCCGATCGAGTGGATGATCTCGACGAGCTGGGCGTTGTGCTCGAAGTTGCCCGGCTGGAAGCGCGGGTAGGCGGTGCCCGTGCCGCGCGTGTCGAACTCGTCGAAGTCGGAGGCCACCTGGAAGCGGCCGGTGAGCAGGCCACGGCCGAGCGGGGCGTAGGCAAGGAAGCCGATCTTGAGGTCTTCGCAGGTGTCGAGGATGTCGTTCTCGACGTGGCGCTCGAACAGCGAGTACTCGGTCTGGAGCGTCGAGATCGGGTGCACCTTGTGGGCGCGCTCGATGTCGCTGACCTGCGCCTCGGAGAGGCCGAGGTAGCTGACCTTGCCCTCGGTGACGAGCTCCGCCATGGCGCCGACGGTCTCCTCGATCGGCACCTGGGGATCGACGCGGTGCTGCTGGTAGAGGTCGATGTGGTCGATGCCGAGCCGCTTCAGGCTGGCCTCGCACGCCGACTTGACGTACTCGGGGCGCCCGCAGACGCCGAGGAAGGTGCCGGTGTCGGGATCGCGCCGGTGGCCGAACTTGGTCGCAACGATCGCCAGGTCGCGCCAGGAGCCGGTGAGCGCGCGCCCGACCAGCTTCTCGTTCGCGCCGACCGCGTACATGTCGGCGGTGTCGATCAGGGACATGCCCATCTCGAGGGCGCGGTGGATCGTCCGGATCGACTCGGCGTCGTTGGTCGCGCCGTACCACTCCGTCATACCCATGCAGCCGAGGCCCATCGCCTCGACCTCGAGGCCCTGCCGGCCGAGTTTGCGCTTCTCTCCCATGCCCGAGAGCGTAGTGGCTAGAGCTTCTCGGCGGTGAGGAGGATTCGTGCCGGAACGCGCGGATCGCCGTGGCGGCGGTCGTGCGCGGGCAGCTCGTCCAGGCGCTGCACCAGCAAGCCGGCGTCGGCGAGACCCGTCACGATCTGCCCGATCCGCACGAAGCCGTCGGCAAAGTAGCTCGTGCGCCAGCGCAGTGCGTGGTCGAGCGGCGCCGAGGCCGGGTGGACGTCATTGAGGTGGAAGCGCCCGCCCTGGCGCAGCGCGGCGCCGATACCGGCCGTCCACGCCTGCGCGTCCAGCACTTCCTCGAGCGTGCCGGGCGAGCAGTAGACGACGTCGAAGCGGCCGCGCAGCATCTCCGCTGGCAGCGCGTGTAGCTCGGCCCAGGTGAACGCCGCCTGGTCGCCGACGCGCTGGCGTGCCTGGATCAACCTGTCCTCGTAGGGATCGACGCCGATCACGAGCGCGCCCACCCCGACCAGCTCGGCCGTCGTCTCGCCCGTGCGGCAGCCGAGGTGCAGCACCCGCTGGTCGCGCCACTCGCGCGCCGCCTCGGGCAGCCGTCCGCCCGCGTCGAGCGCGTCCACGCGCGTGCGGTGGAGCTGGTCGAAAGCACGGAGGTTCTCGCGGGTCGGCTCCACGGTCAGATGGGCAGCGAGAAGCCGCCGTCGACGACCAGGACGTGGCCACGCACCATCTGCGCGTCGTCCGAGCAGAGGAAGCAGACGGCGCCGGCGACATCCTCGACCGAGACCATCCGGCCGGCCGGCGTCTTCGAGCGGGCGGCGACGAGCAGCTCGTCCTTGTTGGCGAAGTGCTCGAGCGCGCCGGTCTCGACCAGGGCGGCCGACACGGCGTTGACGCGGATGCCGCGGGGAGCGAGCTCGACGGCGAGGTAGCGGACGAGCGCCTCGAGTGCGGCCTTCGACGCGCCGACGAGCGTGTAGTTGGGCAGCACGCGACCCGCGCCGAGCGAGGAGAGGGCGACGATCGAGGCGCCCTCGCGCAGGTTCGGCGAGACGGCGCGCGTCAGCGAGAGCAGGGCGCGCGCGTTGGCGTTCATCGTCCAGTCCCAGTGCTTGTCCTCGGTCTCGAGGGCGGGGCGGGCGACGCCGGTGGCGGCGTTGTGGATGAGCACGTCGAGGGGCCCGAGCGCGGCGACCTGCTCGAGCACCTTGTCGGAGGTGATGTTGCCGCGCACCAGCACCGCCTCGGCGCCGAGGGCGCGCAGCTCGGCGGCGGTCGCCTCGGCGGCGGTGTCGTTGCGCATGTAGCCGATGGCGACGCGGGCGGCACCCTCGCGGGCGAGCCGGAGGGCGATCGCCCTGCCGATGCCGCGGGAGCCGCCCGTCACGAGGACGGAGGCGCCGGCCAGGCTCATCGGCGCGTCGGCAGCGGGCTGTCGGCGGGCGAGGAGGAGGGGATGGTCTCCCAGCCGAGACGGCCGCGTGACTCGCGGCTGCCCTCGTCCGCCTTCGATGACGCGTGGCCGAGGCGCTCCAGCAGCGCCATCTGCTGCTCGCCGTGGAGCCGCACCGGGTTGTCGGCGGGCAGTCCCGTCAGGAGCTCCTCGATGCGGGCACGCAGCTGGAAGGCGAAGTGCGGCGTGGCGGGACCGACGAGCTCGTCGATCTCCTCGATGGTTGGCGCGCGCATGGAGGAAGCGTACCGCGCCCGTCGGCCCTGCGGCGCGCTGCGCGACAGCAGGGCTACCATCGACGGCGAATGCGCCTGCGCCTCCTGCTGCTGGCCACACTGGCCGCCGTCGCGCTTGCCTGCGCTGCTGTTGCCGGCGCTGGCGCCGGCGCTAGCTCGGGGCACGTGGCCCGTCGCGGCGTCGCCTTCGCTGGTGCAGGCGTCGTCGCCGCGGCCAACGCCCTGCGCGCACGGGTCGGGGTGGCCCCGCTCCGCGCCGGCTCGTACGACGAGATCGGCGGCAGCGGCGACTGGACGGTCGATCCGGCCGACGGCGCGACCCCGCTCGAGGCGATGGGCACCTGGCCGGAGCTGCTCGCCGTCCTCTTTGATCCACGGACGACGGTCGCCGCAACCGGCCCGGGCGACAGCGGCGCCGTCGAGCTCGCCCTGCTCAGCGACACCACGCTGCCGCTGCCGCGGACGATCCTGCCGCTGCGCCTCGACCCGGCCTCGCCGTTCGCGCCCGCCGTGCTGCTGGCGACGCGCCCGCGCTCGCTGCAGCTCTTCGAGACGCGTGGCGGCAGCGAGCTCCTGCTGCCGCTGGCGGTGACGAGGGTGCAGGGGGTCGGCGGGGCCTGGCTCGCCCAGCTGGAGGGCGACGACGACGGGGTTCGGGTCGGCTACGCGAGCCGGTACCGGCTCGTCGTTGACGGCGTCAGCCACCCGTACGTGACGGCGCCGCTGCCGCAGCGGTTCCTGACGCGCAGCTGGAGCTTCGGGCCGACGCTGAGCGCCGCCGACCGCAGGCGCTACAAGGCCGCGCTCGCCACCGCGCCTGCCCTCGCACGCCAGCTGATCGCCACCATCGACGGCGCCGTTCGCGTCGAGCGGAAGGCCTGCGACGACCAGGACTCCTCCTGTGCCGCGTTCAGCGAGCAGGGTGCCTACTCGATCTCGATCGCCCCGGCCGACTTCGAGGACTCCTTCGACGACCTCCGCTTCGTGACGTTGCACGAGTTCGGACATCTCGTCGACTACATGGCGTTCGATGCGCGCTCGTACGCGGCGTTCGCAGCGCTCTTCGTGCGCTCGCCGCGCTGGCAGAAGTGCTTCCCGGACGACACCTCGAGCACCGGCTGCGTCGAGCTGTCGGAGATCATCGCCGACCAGTTCGCCTACTGGGCTACCGGTCTGCGCGCCGACCCGAGCGGTGGCTACGGCGATCCGCCCCTCGTCGATCCGGTCGCCTTCGAGACGGTGCTGCGCCAGCAGTGGGCCTTCCGCCCGCCGCTCTATCGCAATCCGGCAGTACGCTGACGGGCGAGATGCCGATTCCACGCGTGTTGACGGCTGCGTGCCTGGCGCGCACGCCCGCCGAGGCGGGCCACCGCTCCTGTCCTGTGCCCGAGCGGGCGGCCGACGCGTGACCGGCCTCCACCGCCGCAGCCACGAGCGCCGCCCGGCCCTGGACTACGGCCCGGCGGGCAACCCGCGGCGCACGGCGCTCGTGTCCGTGGGCGCCGCTGCCGCGCTCGTCGGTATCAAGCTGGCGCTCGGCTTCTCGACGCACTCGCTCGGCCTCTTCTCCGAGGCGATCCACTCCGCCACCGATCTCGTCGCGGCCCTGCTCACCCTGTTCGCCGTCGGCATCGCCGTCCGCCCCGCCGACCGCAGCCACCAGTTCGGCCACGGCAAGGCCGAGCATCTCGCTGCACTGGCCGAGGGCGTCATTCTCGTGGCCGCGAGCGTGCTGATCATGACGCGGGCTGCCGGGCACCTGATCGGCGGCGGCTCCTCGCCCGTCGATCCTGCCTGGTACGCCTTCGTCGTCCTCATCGTCGTGATCGGGATCGACATCTCGCGGCTGGTCGTCTCGCTGCGCGCGGCCAAGCGTCACGGCAGCGCCGCGTTCGCCGCCAACGCGTTGCACTTCGGCGGCGACATGGCCGGCTCGGTCGCCGTGCTGATCGGGCTCGGTGTCGCGCGCGCCGGCTTCCCGAACGGCGACTCGGTGGCGGCGCTCTTCGTCGCGGTGCTCGTCCTGGGCGCTGCGCTGCGCCTGATGAAGTCGAACACCGACGTGCTGATGGACCGGGCGCCCGCCGCCGCCCACGAGGCGGCCCGCACCGCGATCTCGGCGTTGCGGCCGAGCGTTCACCTGCTCCGCCTGCGCGTGCGCCAGGTCGGTGGCCGCCACTTCGCCGACGTCGTCATCGGCGTCTCGCCGACGGCGGCCGTGGGGCAGGGTCATGCCGCCGCCGACCTGGTCGAGTCGGCAGTCAAGGCCGTCCTCGCGGGGGCCGACGTCGTCGTCCACGTCGAGCCGTTCGCCGACGAGCACGTTGATGTGCGCGAGCGGGCGAGCGCGGCCGCGCACCACGTCTCGCACGTGCGAGAGATCCACAACGTGACGGTGCTCGACGTCGACGGCCGGCTCGAGCTGGCGCTGCACCTCAAGCTGCCGGGCGACATGCCGCTCGACGCGGCGCACACCGTGGCCGAGGAGGTCGAGCAGGCGATCCTGGCCGCGGTGCCCGAGCTCGACGCGGTGCAGATGCACCTGGAGCCTTTGCCGGAGGTGGGGCTCGACGCCACGGCGCTCCACGCGGATGTGGAGAGGGATAGGCAGATCGTCGAGCGGATCGTCGAGGAGGAGCTGCACGCCTTGCCGCGCGAGCTGCGCTTCCTGCGCACCACCGAGGGCCTGATCCTCTTCTTGACGCTCGGACTGGAGCCAGGGCTGCCGCTGGCGCAGGCGCATGCGCGGGCGAGCGTCGTCGAGGAGCGCATCTGGTCGGCCCTGGAAGGTCTCGCCGACGTGATCGTTCATACCGAACCCTGACCGTCAGCCCCGGCCTGTTCCCTCGAACTGACCATGAAGTCCCGCGGGGGTGGGCCGATCACCTATCCATCGTCGGAACGGATTCCGGCGGGCAACACCAGGAACCGACGTTCTTCAAGGAGGAAGAGTGTCTCTTCGTATTCAGAACAACCTCGAGGCGTTCAACGCTCACCGGCAGTTGACCAATACGGCCAACATGCAGAGCAAGTCGATGGAGAAGCTGTCGTCTGGCTACCGCATCAACCGTGCCTCGGATGACGCCGCGGGTCTCGCAATCAGCCAGAAGCTGAGCGCGCAGGTCTCGGGTCTCGACGTGGCTCAGCGCAACGCCCAGGACGCCATCTCGCTCGTGCAGACGGGTGAAGGCGCGCTGGCCGAGGTGCACTCGATGCTGCAGCGTGTCCGCGATCTGGCGGTGCAGTTCAACAACGGCACGCTGTCCAGCTCGGACCAGTCGGCGATCACGGATGAGGTCGGTCAGCTCCAGTCCGAGATCGAGCGCATTGGCTCGGACACGAAGTTCAACGGCGTCGCGCTGCTGACGGGCTCCGGCTCGATCAGCTTCCAGGTCGGCTCCGAGGACGGTCAGACGATCTCGGTCAGCGCCGTCGACCTCTACGGTTCGGGGAGCGAGGTCGACTCGAGCATCTTCACCTTCGCGGGTACGGTCAGCCTCTCGAGCATCGACGCGGCCATCGAGAACGTGTCGAGCTCCCGCTCGTCCTTCGGTTCCATCCAGAACCGGCTCGAGCACACGATCAACAACCTCGGCACGCTGCAGGAGAACACGCAGGCCGCCGAGAGCCGGATCAAGGATGTGGACATGGCGAAGGAGATGGTCAACTTCACCAAGCTCAACATCCTCCAGCAGGCCGGCACGGCAATGCTCGCCCAGGCGAACCAGTCGTCGCAGGGTGTGCTGAGCCTTCTTCGTTAGCCGCGGCTAGTGCGGAGGGTGGTGGACTGGGGACGGGCCGCCACCCTCCACTGTCGCTCGTTTGAGCGATAGGGGAAGGACCTGCGGCCGACCGAGGGGACTCGGAAGGCTGCTGGGGACTGACGGCCGTTGGCCGTCACGTCGGGGGCCGGGCGGCAAGTCTTAGGGGACGTCGCGGCCCGGGTTCCCGATAGCTGACACATGGCGGCGGCCTCCTGCTTGGGGGCCGTCGGCATTTGTCGGGCCGGGCGTGTCGCCTATCCTGGCTCGATGCGCCTCGTGCTCGACTGGGACGGAACCTGCACCGCAACCGACGGCCTCGTGCTGGCGGTGCAGCGCTTTGGCGATCCCGACGTGTTCGAGGCTGCCGAGCGCGGGATCGGGCGCAGGCTGACGCTGCACGAGGTGATCGACATGGAGCTCGCGACGATGCGCGTGCCGGTGGCCGAGGCGGTGGCGTTCCTGCTGGCCGAGCTGCCGCTGCGCCCGGGCTTCCGCGAGGTGGTGGCGGCGCATCGCCCGCTGATCCTCTCCAGCGGCTTCCGCGAGCTGATCGAGCCGCTGCTCGTGCGGGAGGGGATCGACGCCGAGGTGCTGGCGAACCGCATCGACGAGTCACCGCTCGCTCGCGGCGAGGGCTGGCGTGCCGTGTGGCGCGACAGCGCGGTGTGCACGGTGTGCGGCGAGGCGTGCAAGCGGGCGACGCTGCCGGCGGGCGAGATCGTGTTTGTCGGCGACGGCTACTCCGACCTCTGCGCGGCAAAGGCGGCAACGCGGGTCTTCGCGCGTGACCGGCTGTGCGGCTACCTCGATGCTGCCGGTGTCGCCTGGGAGCCGTACGACGACCTCTTCGACGTGCTCCGCGCGCTCGGCTAGCGCACCGCGCCGCCGCCTCCGCCGCCGTGGCCTTCCTGCCGTTCCCCGCTCCGTACGACTTCCGTCTCTCGACGTCGCGCTTCCGCGCCTACGGGCCCGACCCGGCGACGCTGTGGCAGGACGACCCGGCCGATCCCGGCGGAGGGGCGCTCTGGCGGGTCGTTGCCGGCCGCAGCGTGCGCATCGTGGCGGCGCCGGCCGAGCGGGGGAGCGGCGTGCTCGTGGAGGCGGGCAGCGGCTCTGGCATGGACGCCGCGGTCGCGGCCGAGGTCGCCCACCTGCTGGGCGCGCCCTTCGACACGGCGGGGTTCTCAGCGTTCGTCGCCGCCTCCGGTGACGTCGCGCTGCGGGAGCTGCACGGGCGCTTCAGCGGCTTCCGGCCGCCGCTCGCGCCCGGGGCCTTCGAGGCGCTCGTGACGGCGATCACGGCACAGCAGGTGTCGCTGTTCGCGGCGTTCGCCGTGCGCGGCCGCTTCAGCGCGGCGTTCGGGCACACGCCCGACGGGGCTGCCGCCCCTGGCGCTCCGCCCACCCTGCGTGCATTCCCGGAGGCGGAGGCGCTGGCCGGGGTCGATCCGGCCGAGCTGCTGCCGCTCGGCTTCTCGGGGCGCAAGGCCGAGTACGTCGTGGGCGTAGCGCAGGCGCTCACGAGCGGCAGCCTCGGCGAGCTGGCCGCGCTCCCGGATGCCGAGGTGAAGGAGCGTCTCGTCGCCATTCGCGGCCTGGGCGAGTGGACGGCCGACTGGTTTCTGGCGCGGCACCTCGCGCGCCCGCAGGCCTGGCCAGCGGGCGACCTCGTCCTGCGCAAGGCGTGCTCGCGTCACGTCGCTGCCGGGCGCGACCTCACCACCCCGGAGGTGCGCGCGCTTGCCGCTCGCTTCGCCCCGTTTGAGAACCTCACGGCCAACCTGCTGCTGCTCGGATCGACGCTCCCCTGACTCCCGCCAGCCGCGCTGCTGCCGCCGCCGGCCTCGTGCAGCTCGAGGGGTGAGCTGAGCGTCGGGCACGAGTCGACCCGCCCGGTCGGTACGATCCGCGGCCGATGAGCGACTTCCCGAAAGTTGTAGATGCGGCGTGGCTCGCCCAGCACCTGGGCGAGCCGGATCTCCAGATCGCCGACGTGCGCGGTCCGAACGCGCACGGGCGCGGCCACATTCCGGGCTCGATCCCGCTCGTGCTCGGCTCGCCGCCGCCCTACACCGACGAGGAGGAGCTGCTCGAGCTCGCCGGGGAGATCGCGCTGCGGCTGCGCCGCCAGGGCATCTCCGGTGAGAACCGCCTCGTGCTCTACGACGACGGCGGCTGCGTCGGCGCCACGGCGGCCCAGACGATGGCCGAGCTCGCAGGGCACCCGCGCGTCGCGGTGCTGCTCGAGGGCATCGGCGCCTTCCAGGGCGAGCTCGCCTCCGGCACGGTGTATCCGCCGAAGGTGAAGGAGGAGCTGACGCCCAACATCCGGGCGATCGCCACCCGGGCCGAGCTGGCGGCACGCCTCGCCGACGACTCGCTCACGCTGATCGACGTCCGTCGCAGCGAGGAGTTCACGGGCAAGGCCGGCGCCCCCTGCGACCCGCGCCAGGGGCACATCCCGAAGGCGCGCCACCTCGAGGTCGACCGCCTCTTTGCCGGCCCCGGCCGGCCGGTCTCGCCGGAGCTGATCGTCAAGCTCACCGGCCTGCCGCCCGACGCCGAGATCGTCTGCTACTGCCACTCGGGCGCCCGCTCGGCGCTCGCCGTGCTGGCGCTGCGCGCCGCGGGCTACAACGTGCGCAACTACACGGGCTCGTGGCACGAGTGGTCGCGCCATAGCGACCTCCCGCTCGAGAAGTAGCCGGCTGCGGCCCGGCCGCGCTCCCTGCTAGCTGCGCTGCTCGGGCCGGCGGATCTCGCCGTACTCCGCCTCGTACTTCGTCATCTCCTCGTTCAGCGTGCGGATGACGTCGAAGACGAGCGGCACCGGAATCTTGACGCGCGAGACGATCCGGCACGGCACCTCGTAGCCGTCGACAGGCTCCCCGTTCACCGTGCGCGGTCGCACCGGCCCGGTCGAGGCGAAGTCGAGCGTGAACTCGTACGCCGAGTGCCATGCGGCGAGCACGTTGGCGTAGGCGCCGCCTTCGAGCTCGGCCGGCAGATCGATCGCGAAGTGCAGGGGCTGCGGCCGCGGTGGGGTCGCGCCGTCGTCGGGGGCGTCGCTCGTCTCGTTCATGCGGCAAGCGTAGACCGTCGCCGCGCTCCAGCGATCAGAACAGGGTCGGGGCGTCGGGCTCGAGCTCGACGGCGCCTGTGGCCGGGATGCCAGCCTCGTCGAGCAGCCGGCGCAGGATCGCCGCGGCCCGGGGGGCCTGGTCCTGGTTGTTGTTGTTGAAGAGGCCGTAGACCTCGTCGGTGGAGGAGGCGAGGCGGGCGAGCGGCTCGACCCACTCGGCCAGCTCCTCGGGGGTGTAGTCCCAGTCGAAGCGCGCTGCCGACGTCGCGCCGCGGATGTTCCACGTCTTGGCATTGCGACCGTGGAAGCGGACGTAGGCGATGCGGTGGGTGGCCATCGCGATCGGCGGCACGACATTCGAGGCGGTCGTGCGGGGCGCGTCCACCGACACGTAGGAGAGGCCGTGGCGCTCGAGGAAGGCGAACGTGTCGGCGCGCTCGTGCTCCTCCAGCCAGGAGCGGTGGCGGAACTCGACGAACGGCACGAGCGGCTCGACCAGGGCTCCCGCCGCGATCAGCTCCTCCTTCGCCTCGGCTGTCTTGGTGAACCAGGGCGGGTACTGCAGCAGCACGCCCTGCCACTTGCCGGACACCTCGAGCGGCTCCAGCGCCGAGCGGAACAGCGCGAAGGCCGTCTCCCGGCCGGGGCCGGGGCGGTGGCCCGTCATCTCGCCGCTTGCCTTGACGTTGAACGTGAACGCGGGCGGGGTGCGCTCGACCCAGCGCGCCGCCGTCTCGGGGTGGGGCAGCGTGTAGTAGGTCGAGTCGACCTCGACGTTGTCGAAGCGCTCGGCGTAGTAGCGCAACCGCGCGGCCGCCGAGTTGACGCCCCTGGGGTACCACGCCGCGATCAGGCCCTCGTCAGCCCAGGAGCAGGTGCCGAGGCGGACGACGGCGGCCATCGGAGCGGGCCCGTCAGCGCCCGGTGGCGAGCGCGACGAGAGCGCTCGCGAGCGTCAGTGCCGGGGTGGTGGCCGAGACGCAGGGCACCGCAGTGCCGAAGCTCGGCGTGCAGGAGCCGGCGCCGAGGTCGCGCAGCGGCAGAGCTGCGCGTGCTGCGAAGGTGACGGTCTTCGCCGCGGTGTCGAGCTGGATGCGCAGCGTGTAGCTGCCGCCGGTGGCCGGGGTGGCGCGGGCGAGGCTGGTCAGGGGCGTCGGCTTCGTGCCGCCGAGCAGCTCGATCACGGGGCCGGCGGTGGCGGCGGCCGGGTCGCGGCCGAGCAGCTGGCCGCTCAGGTCGGCGAAGCGGGTGACGATGACGCGCCGCTCGCTCGCGGTCACCGTCTTGCTGCCGATCGTCCGCGTCACCTTCACCGTGGTCGGGGTGCGCCGCACGACGAGGCGCGCCGCGAGCGTGAGGGTGGTGGGCAGCTGCAGGGTCGACTGGGCCTCGACGCTGGCGGCCGTGCTCTCGGTGGCGCTGCCGGGGGCGAAGGGCGTGATCAGCGCACGCCAGCGGGAGGCGCCGGGCGCGGGCGGCGGGGCGAGAGCGTTGCTGCCCAGCTCGAAGGCAAGGCCGGTGAGGCGCAGGCTGCCGGGGGCAGGCCAGCAGGCTGTGATGGTCGCCGTGGCGAAGCCGGTGGCGTCGCCGCTCACGCTGCCGACGACGAGCGGGATGCTCAGCTGCGTTGCGCCGGCGCTGACCTGCAGCAGCCAGACGGTGCTGCCGCCCGGGACGCAGGCCCCCGAGGTCGCGTCGGCGGTGGCGCCCGTGACCCGGCCGGCCAGCAGGACGGTGCTGCCATCGGCGGCGAGCGCGGTGCCGGCTGCGCTGCCGATCAGCTGTCCGGGCGCAGGCGTCCCGGTCTTCCAGCCGAGCGGAACGTAGAGCGCTGTTCGAGCGATCAGGTCGTCGTCGGCGGTGGCGCGCAGCTCGACCGCGGTGCCGCCGGGAGCGCTCGCCGGCGTGACGACGAGCTTCGGCGCGAACGCAGCCGCAGCCGGGGAGGCCGGTACGAGGAGGACGAGCGCGGCCGCCGTGGCCACACCGAGAGTCACGTATCTGCTGCGCAAACCGCGGCAATGGTAGTCGAGACCTGACGAGGCGGGCCGAGGGCCCCTCTATGCTGGGAAGATGGATCCGCGGCCCGTCGGCGTGTTCGACTCCGGGATGGGCGGGCTGACCGTCCTCCACGAGTGTCTGGTGACGATGCCAAACGAGGATTTCATCTACCTCGGCGATGCCGCGCGCCTGCCCTACGGCCCGCGCCCGCTGGATGAGATCCGCACCTTCTCGCGCGAGATCGCGTGCTATCTGCAGGGGCTTGGCGTCAAGCTGATCGTCGTCGCGTGCAACTCGGCAACCGCTGCAGCGCTGCCCGATCTGCAGGAGCAGCTGGACGTCCCGATCATGGGCGTTATCGCCCCCGAGGCGCACGCCGCCGTCCAGGCCACGCGCAACCGCCGCGTCGGACTGCTGGCAACGCAGGCGACGGTCGAGAGCGGCCGCTACGCCCAGCTCGTCAAGGCGCACGACGCCGGCGTCCGCTTCTTCCCGGTCGCCTGCCCCAAGCTCGTGCCGCTGATCGAGAGTGCTGACCCGTTCGCCGTGGCGACCGTCGAGGCCGTGCGCGAGGTGGCTGCGCCGCTCAAGCGCGCCGGCTGCGACACCGTCATCCTCGGCTGCACCCACTACCCGCTGATTCGCCCCATCCTGCAGCGTGAGTTCGGCCGCGATGTCGAGCTCGTCTTCTCGGCCGAGGAGACCGCTCGCGAGGTGTCGGAGACGCTGGCCCGCAAGGGCCTCGCGAACGCGCGCAAGCACGAGGGGCAGTACCGCTTCCTCACCACGGGCGACCCCGAGCAGTTCCGCGCAATGGGCGCCCGCTTCCTCCAGCTTCCGCTCGGCGAGGTCGAGCGTGTCGCCCTTGCCGATCTCGAAAGGTCAGCCGCATGAGCAGTGCTCCCCGCAACGACGGTCGTCGTCACGACCACCTCCGCAAGCTCGTCCTCGAGGCCGACTGGCTCGAGCAGGCCAACGGCTCCGTCCTCTACCACCAGGGCAAGACCCGCGTGCTGTGCACCGCCTCGATCGAGGAGGGCGTGCCGCGCTGGCTGAAGGGCAAGGGTCGCGGCTGGATGACCGCCGAGTACTCGCTGCTGCCCGCCTCCACCGGCCAGCGCACCGGCCGCGAGGCCGCGCGCGGCAAGCAGACGGGCCGCACCGTCGAGATTCAACGGCTGATCGGCCGGGCGTTGCGCTCCGTCGCCGACTTCGAGGCGCTCGGCGAGCGCACGCTGCTGCTCGACTGCGACGTGCTGCAGGCCGACGGCGGTACGCGCTGTGCCGCGATCTCGGGTGCGTGGGTCGCCGCTCGCCGCGCGCTCGACCATCTGGGCCTCTCGAAGGCTCTGCCCGGCTCGGTCGCCGCGGTCTCGGTCGGCATCGTCGAGGGGCGCCACCTGCTCGACCTCGACTACTCCGAGGACTCGAACGCCGATGTCGATCTCAACGTGGTGATGACCGGCGACGGCCGCCTCGTCGAGGTGCAGGCGACTGCCGAGAAGGTGCCGTTCAGCCGCGCCGACCTGCTCGAGCTGCTCGACCTGGCCGAGATCGGGATCGGCCACATCGAGAAGGCGCAGCACGCGGCCGTCGCGGCCCCGCGCGCCTGAGCCCCGGCCGACCGCCCCCGAGAAACCGCCGCCATGCTGCCCTCCGTTGTCCGTGTCGCCACCGGCAACCGCCACAAGGTCGAGGAGCTGCAGGCGATCCTCGCCGGCTGGCCGCTCGACATCCTGGCGGGGGCCGACCCGTACCCGCCCGAGGACGAGCCCGACTACGTCGGCAACGCGCGCATCAAGGCACGCCACGGCCGCACGGTCGCCGAGCCCGGCGCCTGGGTGATCGCCGAGGACTCCGGGATCGAGGTGGCCGGGCTGGACGGGCGGCCCGGCGTGCACAGCGCCCGCTTCGGTGGCGACGACCCGGTGGGCCGGCTGCTCGAGGCGCTCGCGGGCGTCACGGGGGAGGGGCGGCGCGGGCGCTACGTCTGCGAGCTGATCTGCCTGCTCCCCGACGGCACGGAGCTGCGCGGCACGGGCACGCTCGCCGGCCACGTCGCCGAGGCTGCCGCCGGCAGCGAGGGCTTCGGCTACGACCCGATCTTCGTGCCCGACGGCGAGACGCGCACGGTCGGCGAGCTCGGCGATGCGTGGAAGGCGACCGGCTCGCATCGGGCACGCGGGACGCAAGCGCTGCTCGCGACCGCGCGGGCCGCGGGCCTCGTTCCGTAGGGCGCCGGGGCTAGCGCCGGGCGGACGAGCCGG
>CANNRA010000008.1 GCA_947507735.1 Actinomycetota bacterium | reverse complement strand
GGTCCGCCCGTCGGCGAACACCCGCCGCGCGACGACGAGCCGCTCCTCGCCGTCGGGCCGCAGCTCGGCGAGCGCCTCCATGTCCTCGTCCTCCCAGAGCCAGTCGGGCGCGTCCAGCTCGGCCTCCACGTAGGCATCGCTGGCGCCAGGCCCGACGAGGCGCTGGTCACCGGCCGCCCCGAGCAGCAGGCCGATCGCCTGCGTGAGGATGGTCTTGCCCGCGCCAGTCTCGCCAGTGATGGCGTTGAGACCCGGAGCGAACGCGATGTCCGCCTCACGGATCAGCACGAGGTTCTCGATGCGAAGCCGTTGCAGCACTACGGCGCATCGTACGTACCGCTGCGGAGTCCTCCAATGCGCTCTTGCCGACATGGGCCGTCCGGCCGTGTCGGGCAGGGCTGCTGCGCCCCCGCCGCGCCTGGCAGGGTGTGGCCCGTGCGCACCTCGATCTCGGCCATCAGCACGCGCAACGCGACCTTCGCCGAGGATGTCGCGGCCTACGCGGCCGCAGGTGTCGGGGCGATGGGCATCTGGGAGCTGAAGCTCGGCGCCGACGACGACGGGAGCCTCGCCCTGCTGCGCGAGCACGGCCTCGGCGTGGCGAACTGCGTGCCGCGCGTGCCGTCGGTGCTGCCGCTCAACCGGCCGGGGATGGAGCTGCCGGCCGACCCGCACGAGCGGATCGCCCTGCTGTGCGCGTCGATCCGCCGCCTTGCCGCCTTCGAGCCGGAGAGCGTCGTCGTGCTGGCGGGGCCGCTCGGCCACCGGACGCGCGAGGAAGGCGTGGCGCTGGTGCGTGAGGGCTTCCGCCAGGCGGCCGCGGTGGCGCGCGAGGTGGGCGTGCGCCTGGCCTTCGAGCCCGTGCATCCCAGCCAGGAGCTGCTGACCGGCTTCGTCACCTCGCTCGCCTTCGCCGACGAGGTGCTCGCCGCGCCGGGACTCGAGCAGATCGGCATCCTCTTCGACACCTACCACGTGTGTGACGACCCGACCGCGGAGGCCTGGCTGGCTGCCAACCACCACCGCGTCGCCGCGCTGCACGTCAGCGACTGGCCGGCTGCGGGAGACAGCGCCGCACGCGCCGACGGCGCCCGCCTGCTGCCCGACCCTGCGCTGCCCACTGGCGGCTCGGCCCGGCTCGTGCGTGCCCTCGTGGCGACCGGCTGGGACGGCAGCATCGACATCGAGATCTTCTCGACGCCATCCCGTTTCTGGGGACTGCCTGTCGCCGAGGCTGCGCGCCAGGCGCAGGCCGCGGCGGCGTTCCTGCTGGCCTAGCCGAAGGCGTCGCGGTAGCGGCGGAAGAACGTGACGCCTGGCGTCGAGGCAATCAACGCCTTCTCCTCGCCGAGCGCGACGTGGGCCACCTCGCCCGCCTTCAGCGAGCCGACAGCGTGCCCGTCAACGATCACCATGGTCTCGACGTCGCGCGTGAGGTTCTCGACCGTCAGCACGCGGCTGCGCGGCACCACCAGTGGGCGCGCTGTCAGCGAGTGCGGCGCAACGAAGCTGATCGCCATCGCGTCGAGGCCCCAGACGAGCACCGGGCCGCCGTTCGAGAGGTTGTAGGCCGTCGAGCCGGTCGGGGTGGCGCAGATCAGGCCGTCGCAGGGCTGCTTGCCCAGGTGCTCGCCGGAGAGCGACCAGCCGAGCTCGACCATGCGCCCCGGGACTGCGCTGGACACCACGACATCGTTCACCGCGATGTGGACGACGCCCTCGACCGTTACCTCGAGCGTCGAGAGCTCGACCGTGTCCAGCTCGCCGCGGAAGGCGCGGGCGAGGCCGCTCTCAAGCTCATCCGGCAGCAGCGAGGCGAGGAAGCCGACACGGCCGTAGTTGACGCCGATCACCGGGATAGCGCGGCCGAGGAAGCGCTGCAGGGCGCGCAGCATGGTGCCGTCGCCGCCGAGCACGACCGCGAGGTCTGCGTCGTCGGGACGGGGGTCGACGGTGACGCCGTGCTTGTCGGCCTCTTCGGAGCCGAACACGAGCTGGACGCCTGCAGCTGCGGCAACGGCCTGCAGCCGCGGGATCGCGTCGGCGACGGCCTCGACCCGGCCGTGCGAGACGACGGCCACGCGGCGGATTGGGCTAGCCGACTGCGGCATCGATCCAGAGGTCGAGGTCATCGGGGAGGGTCGCGTCCGGGTCGTGGCGAAGGTGGAGGAACAGCTCACGGTTGCCCTTGGGGCCGGGCACGCCGGAGTCTACGGCCCCGACGGTGCGCGCGCCCCAGGCGACGGCCGCCTCGGCGACCGTGCGCACGACGCGGCGGCGCACTGCGTCGTCACGGACGACGCCCTTCGGCGTGTCGGCCCGACCGGCCTCGAACTGCGGCTTCACGAGCACGACGGCCTCCCAGCCGGGTGCCGCCAGGCTCAGGGCCGGCGGCAGCGCGATCGTCACCGAGATGAACGAGACATCGCAGACGACCAGCGAGGGTGCGTACGGCAGCTCGGTCAGCGCGCGGGCGTTGGTGCGCTCGTAGACGGTGACACGCGGGTCGTTGCGCACCCTGGGGTGCAGCTGGCCGTGCCCGACGTCGATCGCGATCACCCGCGCGGCGCCCTCCTGCAGCAGGCAGTCGCTGAAGCCGCCGGTCGAGGCGCCCACGTCGAGGCAGTCCCGTCCGGCCGGATCAACGGCGAAGGCCGTGAGGGCGTTCGCCAGCTTGTCGCCGCCGCGTGAGACGAAGCGCGGCGGCCGCTCGACGATGATCTCCGCGTCCTCGGCCAGCTGGTCGCCCGCTTTGGAGCGGCCGTGGACGAGCCCTGCCAGCACGAGCGCCTGCGCCTGGGCGCGGCTCTCGGCGAGGCCGCGCTCGACCATCAGGACGTCCAGCCGCTTCTTCACTCCTCGAGTATCCCGACTGCGCGGATCGGCGAGCCGGCGGCGGGCTCGAGGCGCAGCGGGAAGCCGTAGAAGTCGAAGCGCTGGTTGACGACGTCCTTGAGGTTGTTGAGATTCTCGAAGTGCGTCAGGCCGCGCTCGGCGCAGGCGCGATGGTTGGGGTAGGCGCCCGACTGGTAGACGAGATCGGGGCTGATCGTCTCGCAGCCGAAGATCTTCACCTTGCGGTCGGCCATCCAGTGCACGACCTCGGCGGCGATGCCGGAGAAGCCGTTGAGGAAGGCCGGCGTGCCCTGCGTCCGGTTCCAGTGGTCGGTGCAGAACAGCAGGATGTCGCCCTCGCGCAGCTCCTGGCCGCTCGCGGCGAGTGCCCGCTCGGTGTCGGCCACGGTGACCTCGTAGCCGGCCGGGTACTCGCGCACATCGATGCAGATGGCGGTGCCGCAGAAGGTGTCGAGCGGCATCTCGGCGATCTTCGGCGCGTCGGGCCGCGGGTCAAAGTGCGAGAGCGCGTCCACGTGGGTGGCGGCGTGGTTCGAGGTGATGATGATCTCGGCATCGAAGCTCTTCTCGCCCGGCTGCGCATCGGCGTGCAGCTTGTGGCGCAGGATCTGCACCGTCGGGAAGAAGTGGTGCAGCTGGCTCGCATTCGAGAGCGGCTGGGAGAGGTCGAGCACGCGGCGCGTCATGCCTGCGACTTTACCTTTTGAAGCGACCGAACGCGAGGGCGGCGCGAGGCGCGCTCAGACGGTACGGGAGCGCAGGTTCTCGACGATGCCGGCGAGCACCGAGGTGTCGGCAGCGACCTGGGCGAGCGCCGCCTGGGCGCGATCCGCCGACTCGTCGGCGATGCGGCGAGCGCCGTCCACGCCGTGCGTCTCGACGTAGCCGTCGCCGTCGAGGATGTCGTCGACGACCTGGAAGAGCAGCCCGAGCTCGGCGCCGAAGGCCCGCCAGGGCCCCTGCTGCGCAACGGGCACACCTGCGGCCCAGAGCGCCATGCCCACCGCAGCCGCGAACAGGCAGCCGGTCTTGAGCGTGTGCAGCGTTGCCATGTCCGGCTGCGTGCCGGTGATATCGAGGTACTGGCCGCCGATCATGCCGAGCGTCGCGGTGGTGAGCTCGCGCGCCACCTCGGAGGTCGGGTACGAGAGCGCAAGCCGCAGGGCCTCACCGAAGAGCGCGTCGCCGGCGAGCACCGCGACGGCCTCGCCGTACTTCGCCCAGGTGGAGGGCTGGCCGCGGCGCTCGGCGTCGTTGTCGAGCGAGGGCAGGTCGTCGTGGACGAGCGAGAAGGCGTGGATCAGCTCGAGCCCGAGCGCTGCCGGCAGCACCGTCTCGACCGAGGCGCCCGCTGCCTCACCGACGGCAAGACAGAGCACCGGCCGGACGCGCTTGCCGCCGCCCGTTAGCGCGTAGCGGACGGAGTCGGCCTGGCCGTGCAGCTCCGGCAGCAGGTCGAGTGCAGCCAGGCGCTCCTCGACGAGCGCCCGCAGGTCATCGGGGGCGCGCATCCGCATCCCGCTTGGCGCGCTGGAGCTCGGTCTCGACGTCCTTCGCGAGCTGCGACAGCTCGACGAGCAGCTCGACAGCCTTCTCCGGAACCTCGGCGCTCTCCAGCTGGGCGCGCACGGCCTCGACGCGGACGAGCAGCGTCTCCGCGCGGTCGAGCGACTCCAGGCCGCTCATCAGCCTCTCGCCGCCTTCAGCTCACGGCTGACGCGGCCGAGGATGCCGTTGATCAGGCGTCCTGCGGTCTCCGAGGCGTAGCGCTTGGCCAGCACGACAGCCTCGTTGATCGCGACCTCGGCGGGCACGACCCTGGTCTCCAGCTCGAGAATGGCGATGCGCAGCACGTTGCGCTCGAGGGTACCGAGCCTGTCGGCCGTCCAGCCCTCGGCGGCGCCGGTGATCCGCTCGTCCAGCAGCGGTGCCTGCGCGCGCACCGCCTCGGCCAGTCCGAGCGCGAAGGCGTCGATGTCGCCGTCGTAGAGGACGCCGAACTCCTGGCCGGTGAGATCCCACTGGTAGAGCAGGACGAGCGCCTGGCGGCGCGCCTGGCGGCGGCTGAGGCTCACGTTGCGGCCCGCAGCGACGGCAGCTCGGCCTCGTGCTCGTCGAGGAAGCTGGTGGAGTACGAGCCGCTGCGGAAGGCGTCGCTGCGCAGCACGTCGGCGGCGACCCCAGCCGTCGTCGGCACGCCCTCGATCACCATTTCATCAAGCGCGCGCAACGTGCGCGCGATGGCGGCAGGGCGGTCGGCGTCCCACACCACGAGCTTGGCAATCAGCGAGTCGTAGTACGGCGGCACGACCGAGCCCGTCTGGACGTGGCTGTCGACGCGGATGCCCGGCCCGAGCGGCGGCTGGAAGCGCGCGATCTTGCCCGGCGCCGGCATGAAGCCGCGCGACGGATCCTCGGCGTTGATGCGCACCTCGATGGCGTGGCCCTCGCGCGGCGCACGGCCGATCTGCGAGAGGCGCTCGCCGGCGGCGACGCGCAGCTGCTCGCGCACCAGATCGATGCGCGTGCACAGCTCGCTGACCGGGTGCTCGACCTGGAGCCGGCAGTTGAGTTCGATGAAGTAGAAGTTACCCTCCGGTCCGAGCAGGAACTCGAATGTCCCGGCGTTCTTGTAGCCGATCGCGCGGCAGGCGCGCTCGGCGGCAGCCTCCATCTCCTCGCGGCGCTCGGGCGTCAGCGCGGTCGAAGGCGACTCCTCGATCAGCTTCTGGTGGCGCCGCTGGATCGAGCACTCGCGCTCGCCCAGCGTCAGCACGTTGCCATGGCCGTCGCAGATGACCTGGATCTCGACGTGGCGCGCCGGGACGAGCGCCTTCTCGAGATAGAGCGTGCCGTCGCCGAAGGCAGCCTCGGCCTCGTTGGCGGCGGCAGCGTAGGCGCCTTCGATCTCGTCGGGCGAGTGGACGAGGCGCATGCCACGCCCGCCGCCGCCCGCACGGGCCTTGAGCAGCACCGGGTAGCCGTACTCGGCTGCTGCGTCGCGAGCCTGGGCGAGCGTCGCTGCTCCCGCAGTGCCGGGAACGAGCGGTACGCCGGCCGCGCGCATCTCCGCCTTGGCCTGGGCCTTGTCGCCCATCCGCTCCATCGCCTCAGCGGTCGGGCCGATGAAGACGATGTCGTTGTCGTCGCAGGCGCGCACGAACTCGGCGTTCTCGGAGAGGAAGCCCCAGCCGGGATGGATCGCCTCGGCGCCGCTGATCTGGGCTGCGCCGATGATTGACTGCATGTTGAGGTAGCTCCCCGAGGCCGCGGGCGGGCCGATCTTGATGGCGCGGTCGGCCATCTTGACGTGGAGCGAGTCGGCGTCTGCAGTCGAGTAGACCGCGATCGCCTCGATATCGAGCTCGTGCAGCGCACGAATGACGCGCACCGCGACTTCGCCACGGTTGGCAATGAGGACGCGCTTGAACACGGTCAGAGCGTCGGCGGGCCGCCGACCGGCTCCAGCTCGAACAGCAGCTGACCGAACTCGACAGGATCACCGTTGGCGACATGGATCGCGCGGACGGTGCCGTCGATCTCGGCCTTGACCTCGTTCATCAACTTCATCGCTTCGAGGATGCACAGCGTCTGCCCTGCGGCGACGGTGGTGCCCTCCTCGACGAAGTTCGGCACGCCGGGCGACGAGGCCCGGTAGAAGGTGCCGACCATCGGCGACTCGACCCGGAAGTGGCCGGCCTTGGAGGCCGTCGGGGCGTGCGTGCCGTCGGGCACGACGTGAGCGGCGAGCGGTGCAGCGGCGACGGCCTGGCTGGTGGCCGGCCGGTCGTCGGTGCGACGCACCGACACGCGGAGATCGCCCTCCTCGATGGTCACCTCGGCGACGCCGGACTCCTGGACGATGCGCACGATCTCGCGGATGCGCTCGGCACGCTCCTGGCCGACGCCGGAGGTGGCCAGCGACTCGGATCCACGGTCGCGGATCGTCTCCAGCAGCGGGCGCGCCTCCTCGCCGAACAGCGCGAGCAGGAGCAGGTCTTCCTCGGAGGCGGCCAGGCCGTTGGCCTCGGTGCGCACCTCGTCGATGTCGATGATCGCGGGCGGCACCGGCTCGCCGTAGGTCAGGCGGATCGCGCGGGTGACGCCCTCGTCGATCGGGGCCGGCGTGGTGCCGTAGTTGCCGTCGATCAGCTCGCGGAGCTGATCGACCACCGTGCCGTAGCGGCGCGCCGAGAGAACGTGCAGCAGCGCCTGCGAGCCGAGAATCTGGCCGATCGGCGAGGCGAACGGCGGACGGCCGACCTCCTCGTGCACCTGGTCGAGCTCGTCGAGCACCTCGTCGAGCCGATCCTCGGCGCCGAAGGTGCGCAGATGGCCGTCGAGCGCCGAGATGAGGCCTGGCGGCAGCTGGCGGCGGGCAGCCTGCGTGGCGATTGCCGGAGCGAGCGGTGTGACCGGCGTGTCACCGAGCGTGCTGCCGATCAGGCCGGACGCCTTCCACAGCAGCTCGCGGTCGACGCCCGAGTCCAGGTCGAGGCCGGCGAGCGCCTCGGCCAGCGCCTCCCCGGCGGGACGGTAAAGGGCGACAGCAAGCGGGTAGGCGGCGCAGGCGAGCAGGTCGGCGCCAGCACGAGCGCCTTCGAGCGCAGTTGCCAGCGCGTTGCCCGCAGCGCCCTGGCAGTAGAGGCCGATCGGGAGGCCGGTGGCCTCGCGCAGCGCCGTCACGAGCTGGCGTGCGGCACCCGGGCGAAGCGCTCCGGACGGATCGTGCACCAGGATGCGGGTGGCGCCGAGGTCACGCAGCGCAACGGCGCGAGCGGCAAGCGCCTCGGGCTCACCGCCGGGGCCGGGGCTGAAGACGAGACCGGCGTCGAACTCGCGGCCTGCCGCGGTGATGGCGCCGGCAGCCTCGCGCAGGTTCGCGACGTCGTTGAGCGGGTCGTGCAGGCGGAAGACGTCGATGCCGCTCTCGGCGGCGCAGGCGACGAAGCGCCGAGCCAGGTCGCCGCCGACCGGCCGCGCCCCGACGAGGAAGCGGCCGCGGACAGCGATCGCGAGCGGCGTCGTGGTGCGCTGCTTGATCGCGCGAATGCGCTCCCAGGGGCTCTCGATGCCGCGGCGAACCGCGGTGTCGAAGCAGCCGCCGCCCGAGACCTCGAGGTAGGCGAAACCTGCCTTATCGAGCAGCTCGGCGAGCTTCAGCTGGGTCGAAATCGGCACGGCGCCGGCCAGCGGCTCCTGGCCGAGCAGCCTGATCGTGGTGTCTGCGAGCACGGGCACGCTGAGAGCCTACCGCGAGGCCTTGCTGGAGGGCATGCAAAGCGCGGCGGCCAGGCCGCCCCCGATCAGGGTCGCGCCAGGCATCAGACGCGCGAGATGTAGCGGCGGTCGCGCGTGTCGACCTTGATGCGCTCGCCGATCTCGACGAACATCGGCACCTGGATCACGGCGCCGGTCTCAACCGTGGCGGGCTTCGTCACGTTCGAGACGGTGTCGCCCTTCACCGCGGGCTCGGTGTCCGTGACGGTGAGCTCGACCGAGGCCGACAGCTGCACCGACATCGGCACGCCGTCCAGGCTGAGGATCTGCACGGTCTCGGACGGAAGCATGTAGTCGAGCGCGTCGTCGAGGGCGCCCTTCAAGAGGATGAACTGGTCGAAGTTCTGCTGGTCCATGAAGTGAACCTCTTCGCCTGCCTCGTAGAGGAACTGCGCGTTGCGCACCTCGGTGTGGATACGCGTGAACTTCTCGCCGGCGCGGAAGGTCTTCTCGACCACTGCGCCGTTCTTCACGCTCTTGAGCTTGGTGCGCACGAAGGCGCCGCCCTTGCCCGGCTTCACATGCTGGAAATCGACGATTCGCTGGGCATCGCCCTCGACGTCGATGTGCATGCCGGTCTTGAACTGGTTGGTGCTAACGGTTTCGGCCACGATGCGGCAGTCTACCCGGACACGGCGACCGACCCGTCAGTGGACGGTGACGAGCTCCTTGGTGTAGCCGGTGAGCACCTCGGCACCGCCCTCGCGCACGACCACGAGATCTTCGATCCGGACGCCGCCGAGGCCATCGAGGTAGATGCCCGGCTCGCAGCTGACGACGTTCGCGGCGACCAGGACGTCCTGCGAGGCCGGGCGGAGCGTCGGGGCCTCGTGGATGTCCAGGCCGACCCCGTGCCCGAGCCCGTGACCGAAGGCGTCCCCCCACCCAGCCTCGGCGATGACGGCGGCCGCTGCCTGGTGCGCCGTGTCGCCGCTGACGCCGGGACGGATCGCCTCGAGACCCGCGAGCTGCGCGGCCAGGCAGACGGCGTAGGCGCGCTGGAGGTCGGCCGGCAGGTCGCCGGTGGAGAAGGTGCGCGTGCAGTCGGCGCAGTAGCCCTCGAGCTTCGCGCCGCAGTCGATCGTCACCAGGGTGCCCGGCCCGATCGCCACGTCGCGCGTGTCGGCGTGCGGCCGGGCGCCGTTCTCGTGTGCGGCCACGATCGACGGGAAGGCAGCGCCGTCGGCGCCGTACGCGTGAAACAGCGCCTCGATCCGCGCTGCCACCTCGCGCTCGGTGCGGCCGATCAGGCCCTCGGTGGCGATCGTCTCGTAGGCCTGCGTCGTGATCGCGCAGGCGCGGCGGATGACGTCGATCTCGGCCTCGTCCTTGACGGCGCGGAGCTGCTCGACGACGCCCTGCGTCGGCACGAGCTCCGCACCGCCCGCGCACAGCTCCTGCCAGGCCGCGTAGGTGACGAACCCCGCCTCGAAGCCGACGCGACCGGAGATCCGCCCGGTGATGTCCTTGAGCAGGGAGCGCTCGACAACCGTGAACGAGCTACCGGCTGCAGCGGCGGCCCTGCGGCCCGCGTCGGCGTAGCGGAAGTCGGAGAAGAGCGTCGCGTCGCCCGAGGGCTGGACGAGCAGCGCCGGGTTGGTCGAGCGGAGACCGCTCAGGTAGCGCACGTTGGTCGGCTCGAGGACGAGCAGCTGCTGCTCGAGCGTGGCTGCCAGCGCGGCGATGCGGCCGGCGTACGGCGCGGCGCTCACGCCGGGGCCTCGCCTGCCAGATGCTTCAGCGCCGCGTGGTAGCCGTCGGGCCCCTGACCCATCACCCGGTGGGTGGCGATGTCCGAGAGCACGGAGAAGCGGCGGAAATCCTCGCGCGCGTCGATATTGGAGAGGTGCGTCTCGACGACAGGAACCGCGAACAGCTCCACGGCGTCGCGGATCGCGTAGCTGTAGTGCGTCCACGCGCCGGGGTTGATGATCAGGCCGCCGGCCCAGTCAAGCGCCTCGTGCAGCAGGTCGATGGCGCGTCCCTCGTGGTTGGTCTGCTCGCAGCGCACCTGCAGCCCGAGGTCGATCGCCCAGGCGTAGATGCGACTCTCCAGCTCGCCCAGGCTGATGCCGCCGTAGAGCTTCGGGTCGCGCCGGTGGAGAACGTCAAGGTTCGGCCCGTTGAGAACGAGGACGCGCATCGTGCAGCGAGCCTACCGCTCGACGAGCGACTCGAGGGCGGTGCGCACCTCGTCGTCCGGCAGCTCGACGCCCCAGACGGGCCGGCCGAAGGCTTCGAGCAGCACGAGCCTGGTCTTGCCCGCCTCGGCCTTCTTGTCGCGCTTCATCGCTGCCCAGGCGCGCTCGATGTCGACGCGCACGGGCTTCGGCTTCAGCACGTCCTCGACCACGGCCGACCACTTCGGGTCGAGCCCGAGGTGCTTGACCGAGAGCTGGAGTGCGGCGCGCAGGCCGAGCGCGACGGCGTGGCCGTGCGTGACCGTCGAGTAGGCGGCTCCGGCCTCGAGGGCGTGCGCGAAGGTGTGCCCGAGGTTGAGCGAGGTGCGGATCGCCCTGTCGTGCGGGTCGCGCAGGCACACCGCCACCTTGTGGGCGGCACAGCGTCGGACGAGCTCGGCGTCGGGCAGCTCCCAGATGCGCTCCCCCGCGAGCAGCCCGGTCTTGACGACCTCGGCCATGCCGCCCGCGCGCTCGCTCTCCGGCAACGTCTCCAGCAGCACCGGGTCGATCACCGTGCGCGTCGGCCAGTGAAAGGCGCCGATCAGGTTCTTGGCGGTCGGCAGGTTGATCCCCGTCTTGCCGCCGATGGCTGCGTCGACCTGGCCGACGAGCGTCGTCGGCACCGATACCCACGGCACGCCGCGCATGTAGGTGGCGGCCGCAAAGCCGGCGACGTCGGTCGTGCAGCCGCCACCGAGCGCGACGAGCGTGCTCTTGCGGTCGAGGCGCAGCTCGCCCCAGAGCCGTTCCAGGCTGACGCCGGACTTGGCCTCCTCGCCGGACGGCAGCTCGTGCGTCCCGGCGGTTAGCCGCGTGCCGAGCGCGAGCTGGGCGTCGGCGCCGTAGATGCCGAGCACCCGCCGATCGCCGACGAGCGAGACGGCCCCCGCACCCGGTACCAGCTCTCCCAGCCGCTCCAGCGCCCCCACCGCGACGTGCACGCCGCCCGCGGCGAGAATCACGTCGTGCAGGTCGCGCGCGGCCGTGTCGGCGGTATCGATGTAGAGGCCCTGACGCTCCTCGTAGAGCTGCTCGAAGCGCTCGCGGTCGCGGGCGAGAGGCCGCTGCCCGTTCTGCGACCGTTTCCACGCGTCGGCAACCGAGACCTCGAGCAGCACCGTCAGCGCGTGCGCATGCAGCGCCTTGCGGATCTCGATCGTGCCGACGGCGCCGCCGCCGAGCGAGAGCACCGTGGGGGTCGCCGACTCGAGCAGCTCGACCGTGATCTCGGCCTCGAGCCGACGGAACTCGGCCTCGCCGCGCTCGTCGAAGATGCGGGCGATCGGCAGGCCGACGCGGGCCTCGATGACGCGGTCGGCGTCGACGAAGGGGCGACCGAGCTTCTCGGCGGCGGCGTTCCCGACCGTGGACTTGCCGGCCCCCATGAAGCCGATCAGCGCGAGGTGGCGGTCGAGCGCGTTCACCGCGGCGGTGCTAGCCCCGGCGCCAGTCGATGCGCGCGAGGTAGGCGGCGTGCGCGGCCGTGAAGTCGCCGATCGCGTCACCGCCGAACTTCGCCTTCGCCGACGCCGCCAGCTCGAAGGCGAGCGCCGCCTCGGCGATCACGGCCATCGCTTCGACCGCGGCGGTGTCCGAGCGCTCGACGAGCGCGGTGGACGGCTCGCCGGTGGAGAGATCGACCGAGTCGAGCGGCTTCATTAGGGTCGGGATCGGCTTCATCGCGCAGCGCACGACCAGCTGCTCGCCATTGGTGATGCCGGCCTCGAGGCCGCCGGCCCGGTTGGTGCGCCGGAAGAAGCCGCGCTCGTCGTCGCGGTAGATCTCGTCGTGGGCCTTGGAGCCGGGGCGACGGGCCAGGTCGAGGCCGTCGCCGATCTCGACGCTCTTCACCGCCTGGATGCCCATCAGGGCCCAGGCGATGCGCGCGTCGAGCCGCTCGTCCTTGCTGACGTACGACCCGAGCCCGGGCGGCAGACCATCCACGCGCAGCTCGACGACGCCACCGAGCGTGTCCTTGTCCTTCTTCGCCTTGTCCATCGCGGCGCGCATGGCTTCCTCGTCGCCCGCGACGCCACCGATCTCGACGGGGCGCGACGACACCGTCACGCCGATCGTCGCGAGCAGCGCCTTGGCCACGCCGCCCGCCGCAACGTTGGCAGCCGTGTGGCGGGCGCTGGCGCGCTCCAGCGCGTTGCGCACGTCGTCGTACTCGTACTTCATCACCGCGGCGAGATCGGCATGGCCGGGGCGCGGCAGCACGACCGACTTGACGCCCTTGCCGCCCGGCTGACCCTCCGGCTGCCACGGGTTCATGCCCCAGAGCCAGTTCTTGTGATCGGTGTTGCGCACGAGCAGCGTCAGCGGCGACCCGAGCGTCTTGCCGTGGCGCAATCCCGTCAGCACCTCGACCTTGTCGGTCTCGATCTGCTGGCGCGGGCTGCGGCCGTAGCCCTGCTGGCGCCGCCACAGGTCGTGGTTGATCGCGTCCCGGTTCAGCTCAAGGCCGGCGGGCAGGCCGCTGACGACGGCGATCAGCGCGGGGCCGTGCGACTCCCCGGCGGTGACGAGAGAGAGGGTCATCTGCCCGAAAGCCTAGTCGTCAGGCGCATGAGCCCGCTCAGGCAGCGGCGGAGGCGCAGCGCCGACGACGCACCAGCAGCCAGCCGCCGACCGCCGCGAGGACGGAAGCGAGCGGGAGCACGACGGCCAGGACGGTCCAGGGCGCCGAGCTGCCGCTGCTGCTGGCGGCGCCGCTGCCCGTCTGCGGCTCGACGAAGTAGTCGAGCCGCCCCTTGATGATCGCGAAGCTGCCGTCAACGTGGATCCCGACCTCCCAGTCGCGCAGGTCGAACGTGCCGTTGACCGGGGTTACCGTCCCGGCCGGGCTGGACGAGCCCATCCACTGGATGCGGTGGTCGTGCCACTCCCAGGTGTTGCCGGGCGTCAGCAGCAGCCACTCCGGAGGCAGCTTCTCGTTCGCTTCCTTGGGTAGGGCGTAGTTCTCGGGGACGTAGCGCAGCGTGTCCAGCCAGCGCGACGGCGAGTGCCGGTTGACCCAGACGCCGCGCGCGTCGAAGCGGAGGTACGGCTCCAGGGTGTACCCGCTGACGATGACCGTCTTGCCGGTGTTGTTGGTCAGGACAAGGCGGTCGTCGCGCTCGGCGACTGCGAGCTCGAGGCCGGGCACGGGCGGGACGACGCCGATCACGACCGAGAGAAAGTGCGAGCTGTCGGCGTTCGGGCCGCCGTGGGCCTGCGCGAGCGACGCCAGCAGGCAGGCAGCGGCGACGGCCAGGACAGCCACGACCGTGAGCCGCCAGCGGGCACCGCTGCGGCCGACTGAACCGAGCCGAGCCCGCCTACGGTTTGCTCCGGTTTGCACGGCGCAACGATAGCCATGAGCAGCGCCTAACCGAGCGAACAGCCGAATCTCGAGCCTCCGCTGGCGCAATGGGTATGAATTGCATGTGAGTATAGCCTCGCGACGGTAAAGAGGCAGTGAAAACGATTGACGGTCGCGCTAGCCAGGCGTACTTTGCGGCTGTCGGTTTGAGGCAGAGGGGCCGCTGACCGTCACTACATCGAGGGAGAGGGTCCATGGCTTACGAACGCGGACGCCCGAAAGGGCTGGCACTGCTGTGCGTAATCGCACTCATCATCGTCGGAGCATTCATCGGAGCGGGCGGCGCAGCCGCCGCCACGCCGAAGGCTCTGATCAACGGCGACAGCGTCTCGGGCGGCGCGGGTAGCCGCGAGGCGATCGAGGCGACCTCGCAGGGCTACGCCGTCACTGTTGTCGGCGGAGCGACGTGGGGCGCGATGTCCCAGGCCGACTTCGGCGGGTATGACCTGCTGATCATCGGCGATCCGTTCTGCGGCGGTCTCGCCGGCTCGGTCACGGCGAACGCGAGCGTCTGGGGGCCCGTCGTCATGGGCACCGCGGGCGGCCGCACGCTGGCCGGTAACCGGATCCTGATCGGCACCGACCCGGTGCTGCACGGCCGCTACGACATCCTCCACTACGGCATGAAGTTCGCGGGCAAGCAGCCTGGCCGTACGGGGCTGTACCTCGACACGACGTGTGACTACTCGAACCACGTCGCGACGATCGCCATGCTCAACCAGCTCAAGACGGGCACCGGCGCCTGGACCGAGGACAACTCGGCCCCGTGCGGTGGCGCCGTCTCGCTGATCGCGTCCGAGCCGTCGTTCGTCGGCCTGACCAGCGCGATGCTGGCCGGCTGGGGCTGCTCGGTGCACGAGACGTTCCCGACGTTCCCGACCGACTGGAGTGCGCTCGCGGTCGCGACGGACACGGCGACCAAGCCCACCTGCGGTATCGATCCGAACACGAGCCTCAGCGCTTGTGGCCAGGCGTACATCCTGATCGCCGGCTCGTCGATCGTCGTCGTCTCCGGCAGCATCTCGGTGTCCCCGCTGACGGGCTCCGACGCCGCCGGTGGCACGCACACCGTCACGGCCCATGTCACCGCGGGCGGCTCGCCGCTCGTCGGTCAGGTCGTCACCTGGACGATCACCGGGCAGAACGCCGGCGTTGCCGGCACCTGTGCCCCGGCTGGCTGCGTCACCGACGCCAGTGGCAACGTCTCGTTCACCTACACCGACGTCAACGGTGCCGGTAGCGACACGATCAAGGCCAGCTTCGTCGACGCCGCCCACTCGCTCCAGGCCGCCACGGCCGCGGAGACGTGGACGAGGCCGCTGGATGCCGACCTGAGCATCCGCTCGAAGACCGACAGCGCCGATCCGGTCGCCTTCGGGAGCACGTTCAGCTACACGATCACGGCCGCGAACGCGGGTCCGGCAGTGGCCACGGGCGTCGTCATCACGGACGCCCTCCCCGTCGGCCTGAGCTTCGTCTCGGGCGCCGGCTGCAGCGCAGCCGGTCAGACGGTCACCTGCCCGGTCGGCACGCTTGCCGTCGGCGCCAGCGCAGCCGTGACGTTCACGGTGCACGCTGACGCTGCTGGAACGTTCACCGACACCGCGTCGGTCAACGGCGACCTGGTCGACCTGAACCTCGCGAACAACACGAAGACCGAGACGACCACGGTGCTCGCACCGAAGGCCGACCTCGCCGTATCGAAGACGGGTCCCGCCTCGATCTACTGGGGCAACGCGGCCACGTACAGCGTCACGGTCAAGAACCTCGGCCCTGATGCTGCAACGGGCGTTGTCGTCAGCGACACCGCTACGGGCGGCACCATCTCGGGCGCAGGCTGCACGGTTGCGGCCGGCACCGCGACGTGCTCCGTCGGCAACCTCGCCGTCGGTGCCTCCGCCACGGTGACCCTCGCGGTCGCCACGACCGTCCCGGGCACGATCTCCGACACCGCCACGGCGGCCGGCGATCAGACCGACCCGAACGCCGCCAACGACAGCGACTCGGTCTCGACCGACGTGCTGACGCACCCGACGGCGATCACGAACACCGGTGTCCTGACGAGCAACTACCACGACGCGGCCGCACTCTCGGCCACGCTCGTGGACACGGTGACGGGCCTCCCGCTCGCCGGCAAGTCCGTCGCGATCCTGCTCGGCGCGCAGTCGTGCACCGATGCCACCAACGCCTCTGGCGTGGCAACGTGCACGATCGTGCCGAACCAGGCAGCCGGCTCGTACCCGCTGACCGCGTCCTACTCCGGCTCGGCGCTCTACGACGCCGCCTCGGTGATCGGGTCGTTCAGCATCACGCTCGAGCAGACGGTCACGGTCTACACGGGTGCAACGGCACCGGTGCAGAACCTTGCCTCGCTCGTGCTCTCGGCCTCGCTCAAGGAGGACGGCGTCACCGCAATCGCGGGTCGCAACGTCGTCCTGACGCTCGGCTCGGGCGGCACGGCGCAGAGCTGCACCGACGTCACGAACGCCTCCGGCGTCGCGACGTGCACGATCGTTGTGAACCAGGCTGCGGGCATCCAGACGCTCGCCGCTGCGTTCGCGGGTGACGCGTTCTACCTCGCATCGGGCGATTCGTCGGCCGTGCGTGTGTATAGCGCCAACTCGCTCAAGCAGGACGCTCTCGCCACGCTCAACGCGCTTGCCGGCCCGACGGGCAAGAAGGGCAAGGGCGATGACGACGAGGACAACCGCTACGCCTCCGCTGCCCGCAAGGTCGCGAAGTCGCTGACGCCTGCCTGGTGGAACGTCGACGGGATCCACCTCACGCTCAACGGCTGCGGTGTCTTCGACAACGAGAAGGCTGCTGCGAGCCAGCTGCGCGAGCTGCTGAGGAGCAAGAAGCTCTCGGCTGCCGAGAAGGCCACGATCCAGGGCGTCATCGACGCGCTGGTTCGGGCTGACCAGATCATCGCGACCACCGCGGTGAACGAGGCGATCGCCGGCAACGGCAACGCCAAGAAGCTGGCGCTGGCCAACAAGGCACTCGCCAAGGCCGCCGCGCTGGTTGCGGCCGGCAAGCCGGACGAGGCGATCAACCAGTACCGCATCGCCTGGGAGAAGGCGCAGGAGTCGCTCGGCCGCAAGGTCTGTGGCGATGACGGCCACGAGGACGAGGATGGCCACGAGGGCGGCCATCACGACAGGAGCGACGACTGATCGCTGCTGCCGCGTAGCGCCTAGGCGCTACGCGCTTCGCTCCACCCGAGAGGGGGCCGCAAGGCCCCCTCTCGTGCGTTCAGGAGCAGATCAGGCGAGGTCGAGCGCGGCGCGCATGACAGCGAGCGGCGCCTCGAGGCCCGTCCAGCGCGTGAACGACGCGGCGCCCTGGGCTGCCAGGATGTCGGCCCCATCGACCACGGTGGCACAGCCGGCAGCACGCGCGGCAGCGACGAGCGCGGTCGGTGAGCCGTCGCGGTTGTAGGCCATGTCGACGACCTGTTGCCCCTCGCTGGGCGCGACGATCAACGCATCCTTGACGGGCGTCGAGTTGAGGATGATGCCGAAGCCTGCGCCCCGGGGCGGCCAGGCCAGGGTGCTGCCGCCACAGAGCGACGCGAGCGCGGCTGCCTGCTCGTCCCGGCGCGCCGAGACGACCACGTCCGCCCCGGCCTCGGCCAGCGCCACGGCGACGGCCTTGGCGGCGCCACCGGCACCGAGCACGAGGGCTCGCTGACCCTGCGCCCGCACGGCACCGGTGACTGCGAGGCCGTCGGTCGAGCTGCCGTGGATGCGGCCGTTACGGATCACCAGCGTGTTGACCGAACCGGCGCGCAGCGCGACCTCGTCGATCTCGTCGCAGAACGGGATCACGGCCGACTTGTGTGGGATCGTCACGTTCGCGCCGGCGTACCCGAGCGCCAGCAGCCCGCGTAGCGCGTCCTGGACGTGCTGCGGCTCGACGTCGTTGGCGACATACGCCCAGTTCAACCCGAGCGCGCGGAAGGCTGCGTTCTGCATGCGCGGCGACAGCGAGTGCGACACCGGATGGCCGAGCAGCGCCACCAGACGTGTCTCGGCATCGATGTGGGCGTTGGCGGGGGCCGCGCTCATCAGCAGGCACCGTACCCGTGGCTCGAGCAGTAGCGCTTGAAGGCGGCATAGCTCGCTGTCCAGAAGTGGCGGTTGGTGCCGGGCCGGAGCACGTAGTAGAGGTAGTTCACGCGCGCCGGATGGGCCGCCGCCTCGATCGCGGCGGCACCCGGGTTGGCGATCGGCGTCGGCGGCAGGCCACGGCGCCGGTAGGTGTTGTACGGGTTGTCGGTGGCGAGGAGGGCGCGCGTGATCGAGCCACCGCCAGCCAGGTGGAAGCCATAGACGAGGGTCGCGTCGATCTGCAGCGGCATGTGTGCCTTGAGCCGGTTGTAGATGACGGCGGCGGCGAGGCGGCGCTCCTCCGGAGCGGCGATCTCGCGCTCGACCATCGACGCGATGACCAGCACGTCGTACGGGGTGAGATTCTTGCTGCGCGCGTAGGCGAGGTCGAGGCCCGCCCAGATGTCGTGGAAGGCGGCCAACTGCTGCGCGATGAGGGCACGGGCGGGCGTCGCCTCGATGAACTCGTAGGTGGACGGGAAGAGGAAGCCCTCGAGCCCGCGACGCGTTCGCGGCGTCTCGAACCAGGCCGGCGTCAGCCAGCTCCGGGTCGCGCCGAGGTAGCCGCGCGCGGTCATGATCGGGTCGAGCTGGCGGCGTGCCACCGCAATGGCGTGCACGGCGGTGATCTGGGCCGCCATCTGCTCGCGCGTCAGGCCCTCGATGTAGCGGATGGTCAGGGAGGGCGGCGGGGGCGGCGGCCCGCTATTGCGGCCGATCGCGAGCACGGTGACGAGGATCGCGACCGCTGTGACGGCTGCGATCGTGAGCAGGGCGAGCAGGCGGCTTCTGCGCCCGGGCGGGCGGGCCGGGGGTGCTCCCCGAACCGGCCAGAGCGGTGCGTTGGCACCGCTCACGGGCGCCCTGCCAGATGGTGCAGGTAGCTCTCCAGCAAGTGGGCTGCCGCGCGGGCATCCTCCCCGGCGAGCGCGGTGCCCTTGCCGCCGGCAGCGCCGCTCCGGGCGGCCAGCGCGGTCGTGAAGCGCTCATCCCAGGTCTCCACCGGGATCTCCGGCATGGCCTCGCGCAGCGCCGCGACGAACTGCTCGGTCTCGATCGCCTGGGCTCCGCGCGCCCCTTTCGGCGTCAGCGGCAGCCCGACCACGATCAGCCCGGGCTCCTCGGCCCGGATCACCTCGACGAGGTAGAGGAGACCCTTCGCCGAGCCGGCCTTGCGCACGACCTTCACGGGACGCGCGAGCGTGCCCGTCGGGTCGCTGACTGCGATGCCCGTGCGCGCGCTGCCGTAGTCGAGGGCTAGCACCTTCATCGTGTCGAGGGTACCGGGCGGTCCGGCGGCGCCGGAGCGACCTCAGCCGAGCGTCGAGAGGATCGCTGCCTCGGCGGCCGCGACCGCCTCGGCGATCTTCGAGGGATCCTTGCCGCCTGCGCGCGCCATCGTCGGCCTGCCGCCGCCACCGCCACCGACGATCGGTGCAGCCAGCTTCACGATCTCTCCGGCATGGACACCGCGATCGGGAAGCGACGCGTCGAGATTGACAACGATCGTGACGCGCCCCTCGAAGGCTGCGGCGAGCACGACGGCAGCCGGCGCGGCCTTCGACTTGATCCGGTCAGAGAGCTCGAGCACCGCGTCGCCGTCCAGCTCACCCAGAGCGGCAGCGACCACGGTGATCCCACCCGCCTGCTTCGCGCTGGCGATCAGCTGGGCCACGGTGTCGTCGACCGCGGAGGGGCCGGCGCCGCCACCTGCGCCAGCAGCCGGGCGCTTCTTCAGCTCCTTGCGCAGCCTGTCGACCTCGACCTTGAGCTCGTCGAGCTCCTGCGAGCGAGCGTGCAGCAGGGCGTACGCCTCGCCGGCCGTGACGGCCTCGATACGGCGCGCTCCGGAGCCGACCGACCCCTCGCTGAGGATCGCGAACGGCCCGATCTCGGCGGTGGCACGCACGTGTGTGCCACCGCACAGCTCCTTCGAGAAGCCCTCGACATCGACGACGCGCACGATCTCGCCGTACTTCTCACCGAAGAGCATCTGGGCGCCGAGCTTGCGCGCCTCGTCGATCGGAGTCTCGTAGATCCTCACCGGACGGTTCTCGAACACCTCGCGGTTGACGATCGCCTCGACCTGCGCGCGCTCGTCGGCCGTCAGGGCCTGGCCGTGCGTGAAGTCGAAGCGCAGCTTGTCGGGGCGTACCGCCGAGCCGGCCTGGCGCACATGCACGCCCAGCACCTGGCGGAGTGCCTCATGCAGCAGATGGGTTGCGGTGTGATTTGCCGCGGTCGGGAAACGCGTCGCGCGCGGCACCACGGCGTGCACCCGGTCGCCTGCGGTGAAGCCGGTGCCCTCGAGAAGCAGCACCTGGTCGTCCTCGAACCTGAAGGCCTGGCGTAGCTCGGCGCGGCGGCCATCCTCGCGCTCGATCCAGCCGGCGTCGCTGACCTGGCCGCCCGACTCGACGTAGAACGGGCTCTCGCGCAGCTTCGCCAGGAACAGGCCGTCACCGACGTCCTCGAGCGAGCCGAGCTGCGTGCGGATGTCCGTCTGCTCGTAGCCGACGAACACGGCCTTGAAGCCGGCGGCCTGCGCGAAGTCGGCGGCGCGCTGGTCGCTCTTCTCCCCCGCGCCCGACCGCGAGCGGTCGCGCTGCTCGCCCATCAGGCTGCGGAAGCGGTCGACGTCGACGCCGAGGCCGCGCTCGCGCGCCAGCTCGGTGGTCAGCTCGACCGGGAAGCCATACGTGTCGTGCAGCAGGAAGGCGTCGTCGCCGGTCACGACGTCGCCGGCATTCGCGGCGGTGCGCTCCTCGAAGAGCTTGAGCCCGCGGGCCAGCGTGGCCGAGAAGCGCTCCTCCTCGGCGGTGAGCACGGCGTGCACGTCCTTGCGGTTCTGCACGAGCTCGGGATACACCGAGCCCATCTGCTCGATCACGACGTCCGCGAGCCGGGCCAGGAACGGGGCCTGCAGCCCGATGCGGTTGCCTTGCAGCACGGCGCGGCGGATCACCCGGCGCAGCACGTAGCCCCGCCCCTCGTTCGACGGGGTGACACCGTCGGCGACGAGGAAGGTCATCGAGCGGCCGTGGTCGGCCAGCACGCGGTGCGCCTTGGTCGAGACCTCGTCGGCGCCGTAGGTCGTGCCGGTCTCGCGCTCGACCCACTGCATGATCGCCTGGAAGCCGTCCGTCTCGTACACGGAGTGGACGCCCTGCAGGATCGCCGCGCAGCGCTCGACGCCCATGCCAGTGTCGATGTTCTGCTTGGGCAGCGGGGTCAGCGAGTTGTCGGCGTGCAGCTCGAACTCCATGAACACGAGGTTCCAGAACTCGAGGAAGCGGTCGCACTCGCAGCCGGGAGCGCAGTCGTCGCGGCCGCAGCCCTGGGCCGGGCCGCGGTCGAAGTAGAGCTCGCTGCAGGGGCCGCAGGGACCGACCGGACCGGCCTGCCAGAAGTTGTCGGAGCGCGGCAGCCGGACGATCCGCTCCGGCCGGACTCCGACCTCCTGCCAGCGCTTGATGGCGACCTCATCAGGGCCGAGGCCGAGCTCGGGGTCGCCGGCGAAGACGGTTGCCCAGAGCAGCTCCTCGTCGAGCTTGAGGTGCTGGGTGACGAACTCCCAGGCGTGCCCGATGGCGCCTTCCTTGAAGTAGTCGCCGAACGAGAAGTTGCCGAGCATCTCGAAGAAGGTGAGATGGCGCGCCGTGGTGCCGACCTCGTCGATGTCGGTGGTGCGGAAGCACTTCTGCACCGTCGTCAGCGTCGGGTTGGGCGGCTGCACCTGGCCGAGGAAGAACGGCTTCAGCGGCTGCATGCCCGCGGTGGTGAGCAGCACCGACGGGTCGTAGTTGGCCGGAACGAGCGACCCCGACGGATAGCGGAGATGGCCCTTCGACTCGAAGAACGACCGGAACCCTTCACGGACATCGGCAGCGGTGCGCATCGAGCCGGGATCGTACCTCCCTGAGCCCGCACTCCTGCGGTTGAGCCGTGGTCGCGGGGTCAGGCGACGGGCGGCGTCGTGCCGCCGGTGGGGCCGCCGCGCCGTGCGAGCTCCTCGACGAAGTCATGCTCGCGACGGGCCGCCGCTTGCTTCGCCTCGGCGACGGCAGCGCGCCAGTCCCTGTCCACCTTGTACGACGAGGCGCCGAAGCGCAGCCCGGTGACGAGCCCGACGGCCTTCTGGACGGGCGTCGAGACGCCGTAGCTGACCGCGCGCACGGCCCGGTCGACGCTCTGCACCGCATCGACGGCGGAGTCGCTCATCGTGTCGACCTTCAGCAGCTGATCGTTGACGCGGTCGACGGTGCCGCCGACCTTGGCGATCACGGGCAGCACCTCGCGCTCCGTGCCCTTGACGAGGTTCGCCAGGCGGTGAAATAGCTCGCCCAGCTGGAAGAAGGCGTAGAAGAGCCCGATGCCGAGCGCGATCAGGAAGACCGCGAGCGCGAGGTCGCCGACGTCGCTCAGTGTGAAGGCGAGGAGCACGTCCGTAGCTTAGTGGCGCGGCCGGTATGCGGCCCGGCTAGCGCGTCGAGGTAACGACGCCGGCGCCGACCACGACGTCGCCGTCGTACAGAGCGGCGACCTGGCCTGGAGCGACGCCGTAGGCCGGCTGGTCGAGCTGGAGCCGGAAGCCGCGGCTCGTGGCCGCGACGGCCGTGGCTGCGGCGGGCGAGCGGTAGCGCAGCTTCGCCTCGGCCCGCGTGACGGGCACATGCAGGCGGCCGCGGACGCTGACGCTGGTGCGCGCGAGCGCCGCGTGCGGGCCGACAACCACGGCGTTGCGACGCATGTCCGAGCGCAGGACGTAGAGCGCCTCGGGCGCTGCGATGCCGAGTCCCTTGCGCTGGCCCGGCGTGAAGCCGAACGCGCCGTCGTGTGTGCCGAGTCGCCGCCCCTGCTCGTCGACGATCGCGCCCGCTGCCGCGGGTACGCCGTGCCGCGCGAGGAAGCTGCGGTAGTCACCCCCGGCGAGGAAGCACGCCTCCTGGCTCTCGGCGCGCCCGGCCGCTTCCATGCCCGCTGCCGCGGCCTCGGCACGGGTCTGCGTCTTGTCCTGCTCGCCCAGCGGGAACCAGCAGCGTGCCAGGATGCGCGGTGCAACCTGGGCGAGCATGTACGACTGATCCTTCTGCGGGTCGGTGGCCCGCGCCACGAGCGTCGTGCCAGCGCGCTCGACGAGGCGCGCGTAGTGCCCGGTGGCGAGGCGGGTGGCGCCGGCGCGGCGCGCGAACGCCACGAGCTCGCCAAAGCGGAACGAGCCGTTGCAGCGCGTGCACGGGTTGGGCGTCTCGCCCCGTGCGTAGCCCTGCACGAACGGACGCACGACGGCGTCACGGAACTCCTCGCGCAGGTCGAGCGTCACGTGGGGCAGCCCGCGCGCATGGCAGGCGCGCCGCGCGGCCATCACGCTCTCCGACGAGCAGCAGGCGCGGCTCGCGTCCGGCCCGGCCGGATCCTGCCAGAGGCGGAGCGTCACGCCGATCGCGCCCTCGCCGGCCCGCAGGAGGGCCACGGCGCTGTCGACGCCCCCGCTCATGGCCACGGCGATCCGCCCCTCGGAGCGGCGAGCACGGAACACCGGCCCGATCGCCGCGGCAAGGGCGTCCACCACGAGGTCGTCGCCACCGACGGCTGCGGCCTCGATCAGCGACAGGCCGCGCAGCGGCACGGCGACGCCATCGGCATCAGCGTCCACGATGCGCTCCCCGTCCACGCGGAGCCGGACGAGCGCGAAGCGCCCATCCCGCGTCGCGTCGCCTGCGATCTCAATCACGCGGCCACGCTAGCAACGAAAGGGTGGGTGCCCCGCCTGCGCCGATGTCCTGCGCCCTAGTGAACCTGGCTTTGCCAGGTGGGTGCCCTGCGAGCATCGGAATCCACATACATGGCCCTAGCCCGACGCAGGCTCCCTTTCTAGGGTGGTAGGTTCGACTGTGGAAACGCAGGCCACGAACGCGGCCGGGCACCCGCGGTCACTGTAGCCACGGACGCCGGAGTGACCGGACGGTTCAGCTCGCTGCGAGCGACCAGTGCAACGCGGTCGGCCCCGTCACGCCGATGGCGTTGGCAAGGGCGAGCGTCAAGCCGAAGGTAGAGCCTGCAGGCACGGGCGTTCGCCCTGCGACCTGGATCGAGGCAACGCGTCCACCGTCGACCTCGAGCACCACTCGAGTGCCGCAGGGCAGCGTTGGATGCGTCACAGCGAGGGTCGTAGCAGCGACCTCGAGAGCGCAGCCGGCGAGCGCTGGCCCACCGCTGAGCGGCTCAACGACGGCGATCCGTCGAGAGGCGCCGGCTGGATCAATCACTCGCAGCGTCGCCGACGCTGTGGAAACGCGATGCTCGGTGGCAAGCACGCCGAGAACGGCGAGCAGCGCCACTCCCGCGAGCGCGAGCGGCCGCAGAGCGGGTGTTGCTGTCACCGCTGGGAGAGCAGGTCACCGAACGACTCACGCACGAGATCGTCGAACTCGTGTCCGAGCGTCCCCTCTGAGCTGGCGAACTCCCGGAGGTACATGAGAATCAGCGACCGCTCCTCGTCACGTGCGCGGTCGGTGCCGGCAGCGTCTCGGGCGTGACGCTCGAGATCCCAGAGGTTCCAGCTGCCCTGCCCGGCCGCGACGTCAACGCTGCGTGGTGCGGCCGGGATCGTCACGATCGGAGAGGGTCCCGCAGGTGCACGGCCAGGTGCAGGCGCTCTGACGGCAGGCGGCGGACCGGGATCGATCTCTGCGCTACCGACGAGCCAGTCGTCAGGGTCGGGCAGGGACGGATCGCGCGGTGCAGGCTTGGCCGCCGCGGGCGCGCGCTCAGGTGCCTTGCGGGCTGGCGCGGCGGGTGCAGAGGGAGCGACGGGCACAGCAGCCGGCACCGCGGCGGACGGATCGCCCTGCGCCGCTGCCGTACGCTGCAGCGAGCGCTCCATGACGGCGACGAGCACCCAGGCGATCGCGATGACACCGATGATCCACGCCGTGTCGAGAGTGGCGAGCCGCGCGAGCGCGGCAGCCAGGATGATGAATGCGGCCCACAAGCCGAGCCGGAAGGCGCCGTTGCGGAAGATCGCCTGAAGCTTCATGCGCAGTGGGCGCGGGTGACGCCCGGCAGGCTAGTCGCCGCTCTTCGGCTGCTCGTCGTCGGCGGACTCGCCGGCGCCGGCGAGCGGGCC
>CANNRA010000007.1 GCA_947507735.1 Actinomycetota bacterium | reverse complement strand
TCGCCGGGAGCGAGCTGCAGGGCGAGCGGCACGGTCTTGACCGTGCGCACGTTGGCGGTGACATCCTCGCCCTGGCTACCGTCGCCGCGCGTCGCGCCGCGCACGAGCACGCCGTGCTCGTAGACGAGCGAGATCGCGGAGCCATCGATCTTCGGCTCGAGCACCCAGGCGATCGGCTCGTCGGTGCCGAGACGCTTGCGCACGTCATCGGCCCAGCGGAGCAGGGCTTCCTCGGTGGTGACCTTCTCCAGCGAGCCCATCGGCGCCAGGTGGCGCACCTTGACGAAGCCGGCAGCCGGCGCGGCGCCCACCCGCTGGGTCGGCGAGGCGGCGTCGACCAGCTCGGGGTGCTGCTGCTCGAGGCGCTCTAGCTCGTCGTAGAGCACGTCGTACGCAGCGTCGGCGACGAGCGGTGCGTCGAGCACGTGGTAGGCGTGGGCGTAGCGGTCGAGCAGGCGGCGCAGCTCGGCGGCGCGCTCGCGGGCCTCAGGCGAGGACGGCAAGCAGCTCCTCGGCGGTGTGAACGGTTGCGTCGGGGTGCGTGCCCTGGAGGATGCGCTGCTCGTCGTGGATGCCGCCCCAGGAGACCCACACCGAGAAGACGCCCGCGGCCTGCGCTGCGGCGATGTCGAACGGCGAGTCGCCGATGTAGGCAGCGTCGCCGGCCTCCGCCCCGAGCAGCTCCAGCGCCCGCAGGATCGGTTCCGGGTCGGGCTTGTGCCGGTCGGTGTCCTCCGATCCGACGACGACGTCGAAGAGGCTGCCGATCGGCACGGCGTCGAAGGCGAGGTTCACGGTGGGCTTGCGCTTTGCCGTGACGACACCGAGCCGACGCCCCTGTGCCTTGAGCGTCCGCAAGGCGTCCTCGACGCCGGGAAACGAGAGCAGGCCCGCATGGAGCGGCTCGTTGTGCGCACGGTAGACCCGCACCAGCTCGTCAGCCCGCTCGGCGCTGAAGCGCTCCATCTGCTCCTGCAGGCCCGGCCCGCCGACCAGGGCCATCAGCTCGGCTTCAGGCACCTCGAGGCCAAGCACGCTGCGTGTCGCGTGCTGGTACGAGGCGAGGATGATGGGCCCGGAATCGACGAGGGTTCCGTCGAGATCGAACAGGACGACCGGGAAGCGCACGCCTCAGATCGTATCCGGGTAGGTGACGCGCACGAGGTACAGCCCCCCGGGCGGTGCTGTCGGACCGCCCTCGCTACGCGGCGCGCCCCGCAGCACCGCAGCCAGCTGCTCCGGCTCCCAGCTCGGGTCGATCATCGTCCCCACGAGGGTGCGCACCATATGACGCAGGAAGCTGTTGGCGGTGATCTCGAACAGCAGCTCGTCGCCGTCCTCGCGCCAGGTTGCGCTCGCGACGGTGCGCCGGAAGAGGTTGTGCAGGCTGTCGGTGGGCGTGAAGGCCGTGAAGTCGTGCTCGCCGGGAAGCAGAGCGGCGCAAGCACGCAGGCGGTCGAGATCGATCGGCCGCGGGTGCCACCAGACACGCCCCTCCTGGAACGGCGAGCGCAGGGGCGCACGATCGATGCGATAGACGTACGAGCGCGACACCGCAGCGAAGCGCGCGTGAAAGTCGGGAGCAGCCTCGACGGCGGCGCTTGCGGCGATGCCGGGCGGCAGCACCGAGTTGAGCGCGTCAGGGGTGCTGGCAGGACCCGGCCCGAGCTCGGCATCGAAGCTGATCACCTGCGCCAGCGCGTGTACCCCCGCGTCGGTGCGCCCGGCAACGACAAGCCCCGACCAGCCGGGGAAGATCCGATCGAGCGCCGCGCGCACCGCCCCCTCGACCGTCGTCAGGCCGGGCTGGGTTGCCCAGCCACGGAACGGCTGGCCGTCGTACTGCAGGGTGACGCGATACCTCACCCGCCCGATCTTCGCTACCGCCCCGGACGCACGGGCTACCATCCCGTCCGTGACTCGCCGCGTACCACTCCCCCTCTCCGGCGCCATTGCCGCAATCGCCACGGTCTCTGCCGCCGTCGGCCTGCTCGCGGGCCCTGCCGCCGCCGCCCCGTCCTGCAAGACCGTCCCGCAGCCGAAGACGCGCGCCGGCAACGACCAGAAGGCGCCGACGAAGCTGCTCGATGCGAAGAAGAAGTACGACGTCGTCGTCGACACCAACTGCGGCTCGTTCACGTTCCGCCTCGACGTGAAGCGCGCGCCGCACATCACGGCGTCGATCGTCGCGCTCGTGAACCACCGGTTCTATGACGCCACGATCTTCCACCGGATCGTCCCCGGCTTCGTCATCCAGGGCGGCGACCCGACGGTGACGGGCGGCGGCGGCCCCGGCTACAGCGTGGTCGACGTGCCCCCCAAGGATCTCACGTACACGCTCGGCCTGGTGGCCTCGGCGAAGACGTCGGCCGAGAAGCCCGGCACCACGGGCAGCCAGTTCTTCGTCGTCACCGGCGACGATGTCGGGCTGCCGCCGGACTACGGCCTGATCGGCCGTGTCACGAAGGGCCTCGACGTCGTGAAGCTGATCGGCACCTACGGCAACGACCAGCAACAGCCGACCCGCATCATCCAGATCACGAAGATGACGGTGAAGATCTCCTAGCCGCGTCGGCGGCCACGTCTCCGTCCCCGCAGCTCAGTGCTCGGGGACGGAGGCGATGGCCTCCATCAGCGCGTCCAGCTCGGCGTCAGTCGCGATACCGCGCTCCTCGAGCAGCTCCTCGAGCGCGTGCAGCCAGCACGCGTAGTAGCTCCACTCCTCGGCGGGGTGGCCGGCGGCCTCCCACTCGGCGATCTCGGCGATCAGCCGCTCGCGGAACGCGTCCCAGGTGAAGACACCGGCCTGCGACAGGCCGACGGCCAGGCCGAAGGCGCGGCTCTCCCACGGGGCAGCGAACACCAGCTCGCCGTTGCGCCGCGGCAGGGCGGCGCTGCCGGTCATGGTGGCGACGGCGTCCTTGACGCTCATACGGCCGACCTCACGCGCGCGCGGGCTCGAGCGGCAGCCCGACCCCGATCATCGAGTCGCGGGTGACGAGCGCGGCGAGCTCGTCCTCGCTGAGGCCCTCGGTGCCGGCAGGGCGCTGCGGCAGCACGAGGTAGCGCACCTCGGCGCTGGAGTCCCAGACGCGGATCGCCTTGTCGGCGGGCACCGCGTAGCCGAACTCGCCAATCACGGTGCGCGGCTCAACGACGACGCGGGCGCGGTACGTGGGCTCCTTGTACCAGGTGGGCGGCAGGCCCAGCACCGACCACGGGTAGCAGGAGCAGAGCGTGCAGACGACCACGTTGTGCAGGTCGTCGGAGTTCTCACAGACGATGACATGGCCGCCTTCGAACCCGCCGTAGCCCAGCTCGGCGATGGCCTTGCTGCCGTCCTCGAGCAGGCGCGCCTTGAAGGCCGGGTCGCTCCAGGCGCGCGCGACAACGCGGGCGCCGTTCATCGGCCCGACATCGTGCTCGTACGCCTCGGCAAGCTTGTCGACGGCGTCGGTCGCGAGGTAGCCGCGCTCGACGAGCAGCGACTCGAGCGCCTTGACGCGCAGGGAGACGTCGTCGTGATCGTGATCGTGGTCGTGATCGTGCCCGTGACCCATGCTCATGCCTCCAGCGATTCGATGTAGCTCTCCCACACGTCGAGCGTCAGCTGCTGGCCGGCCTCGGCCCGCTCGCCGAACACCGCCTGCGCGTCGAAGACGATCAGATAGGTGTGCTCCCAGACGTCGCCCTGCTTGACCGCGCGGACATCGGGAAGGATGTTGCGACCGTGGACGCGCTCGATCACGCCGACCTTGCCGCGTGCGTACGTCGGCAGGCGCGTGTGCACGGGCGGGTCGACGTCCTTCAGGCGGATGCGGTCGCCAGGCTTGTAGCGGGCGGTGGCGTCGGCCGGCTGGCCGAACGAGCCGGCGGTACGGACGAAACCGACGAAACCGTCGCTCCACTCCGGCTCGTCCAGGCGCGGGACGGAGGCGCCGGCGGCGATCTCCTGAGCGCGACGCGTCAGCTCGCCCGGGCCGAGCTGGCCCCGGTCGAAGAGCGCGCGCTCGATCGGCGAGATCCAGCGCTCGTAGTAGTTGGAGGCGAAGTACTCCTCCGGCGCGAGCTGCTCGACGCCCCAGCGGAACTCGTCCACGCTGCTGACAAGACCCTTCCCGAGCGCGCACATCGTGATGCCAAACATGCGCCGCTCAAAGTCGGCGTGGAAGCCGTACTCACCGGAGTCGGGCGTCAGCGGACCGAAGCCTTCCATCCCTCCCACATCGTGCGCGCGTCTCATCTGTCTCCTCGCAGGCTTGCCGGTTTCGAGGACGACAGTCTACGGCGGCAGGCGGGGCAGCGACAATACCCCGATGATGGAAGCCGGCTCCCGCCGCATCGCCCCTGACGCCCTCGCAGCGCTCCTCGCTGCGGAGATCGCGCGCTGGGGTGTTCCCGGGGTCGTGGCGGGCGTCACCGCCGGCGGCGAGAGCGTGGTGCGCTGCGCCGGGGTGACCTCGCTCGCCGATCCGCAGCCGGTGACCGAGGAGACGCGCTTCCGGGTCGCCTCGATCACGAAGCCGTTCACGGCGACGGTCGCGGCGCTGCTCGGCGCAGAGGGGCTGCTCGCGCTCGATGCACCGGTGCACCGAGCCGTCCCCGCGTTGCGCCTCACCGACCCGGTGGCGCAGGAGACGGTGACGCCCCGGCAACTGCTCGCCCACCTGTCGGGGCTCGAATGCGAGCCGCCGCACCACCTGGTCGTACCGGGGGCCGACACCGCCGCGCTCTCCCGCGCAATCGCCGCCTTCCCGGGGGTGGGCCAGCTCACCCGTCCCGGCGAGCTCTGGTCGTACTGCAACACGGGCTACTGGCTCGCCGGGCACGCGGCCGCCCAGGCCGCCGGAGCACCGTTCGAGGAGGTCGTTCGCGCCCTGCTGCTCGAGCCGCTCGGCCTGACCGGATCGGGGTTCGTCCACGACGGCACGCCTCCGGCCGGAGCCGCTCTCGGCCACGCTCCGCGCCGCCCCGGCGACCTCACCCACGACGTGCTTGCCGGCTACCGCTTTCCTCGCTCGCGTGTGCCGTCGGGCGGGCTGGTGTCGACAGCGCCCGATCTGCTGCGCTTCGCCGGGCTCCACCTGGGCGAAGCCCTGCTCGACCTGCAGCAGCCCGTCGCGGACGGTGTCGGCGTGCGCTGGGGGACAGGCTGGAGCGTCGACGACGCGACCGGTGCACGCGTCGTGGCGCACGCGGGCTCCCACGGCGGCTTCCAAGCGCAGCTGACGCTGGTGCCGGCCCATGGCATCGCGGTCGTCGTGCTCACCAACAGCGGCCGTGGCAGCGCCGTCGCGCGAGCCGTCGTCGAGTGGGCGCTCGCCGAGGCTGCCGGGCTCCGGGCGCCCGTGCCGACGGCGCTGCCCGACCCCTTCGACGACCACCACGGGCTGGTGGGCCGCTACACGGCGCAGCACCTGGAAGCCGTGGTGACGGCGCAGCCGGCTGGCACGATCGAGATCGCTCAGCGCTCCGAGCTCGCGACTGGCAGCTTCGCCGCGCCGCCGCCCCTCCGTGGCGTCGAGGTCGCGCCCGGTCTCTTCGTGGTGCCCGACGGCGAGGCCCGCGGCGCCCGCTTCGACTTCCCGGCACCGGGCCGTCTCCGTGTCTCGGGCCGCCTCGCGCTGCGCCGCCCCTGAGCGAGGCGACGCCGGCACGACTCGTCGCGGGCGAAGCGCGCCCCGGCGCTCAGGGCCTCGCTGCTACCTGGACGAACAAAAAAGGAGCGGGCGGTCATCGCTGACCACCCGCTCCTCCTTCAGATCGATCCCTGCCGGGCAGAGCCCGGCGTTCGCGTCTCCGGCCACTGCCGGTTGCGCGCTGTCCGGCCTCAGACCGGCTTGTGATCCACGAACTCGAGGTACGCCATCTCCGCTGCGTCGCCCTTGCGCGGGCCGAGCTTGATGATGCGCGTGTAGCCGCCGGGGCGACCCTCGAAGCGCGGCGCGACCTCCGCGAACAGCTTGTGCACGACATCCTGCGAGCGCAGCGTGCCGAGCGCGAGGCGACGCGAGTGCAGGTCGCCCTTGCGGCCGAGCGTGATCATCTGCTCGGTCAGCGGGCGCACCTCCTTCGCCTTCGCCAGCGTCGTCTCGATGCGACCGTGCTGGATGACAGCACCGACCAGGTTCGAAAACAGCGCCTTGCGGTGCGCCGAATCGCGGCCGAGCTTACGTCCTGTCTTCTGATGCCTCACGCCGTCCTCCTACTCGTCGCCACGGAGCTTCAAGCCGTGGGCGCCGAGGGTCTCCTTGACCTCTTCGACAGACTTCCTGCCGAAGTTCGGAATCGCGGACAGCTCCTGCTCGCTCTTCGCGATCAGGTCGCCGATGGTCTCGATGCCGACACGCTTGAGGCAGTTATACGAACGAACGCCGAGCTCGAGCTCCTCGATCGGGAAGTTCTCCATCCCGTGGGCGCTAGAGGTCTCAACAGTGCCCTCCGTGCCGCTGGACTCGGAGTACCCCTCGATGCGCTCGAGGTCGGTGAAGATGGCCAGCTGCCGGATCAGGATCTCGGCGGCCTCGCCGATCGCGTCCTTCGGATTGATCGAGCCGTCCGTCGTGACGTCGAGGCGAAGCTTGTCGTAGTCGGTGCGCTGACCGACGCGCGCCGCCTCGACCTCGTAGGTCACGCGGGTGACCGGCGAGAAGATCGAGTCGATCGGGATGACACCGATCGTCATCTCCGGGCCACGGTTCATCTCGGCCGGGACGTAGCCGCGACCGCGGCCAATCGTCAGCGTCATCTCCAGCTTGCCCTTGTCGGACACGTTGGCGATCTCGAGCTCCGGGTTAAGGATCTCGAGGTCGGCAGGCGCCTCGATGTCAGCAGCGGTGACCTTGCCGGCGCCCTTCTTGACGATACGCACCTCGACCTCGGGCGACTCGCCGTGCAGCAGGCAGATCAGGCCCTTGAGATTGAGGATGAGGTCGGTGATGTCCTCCTTGACCCCCGGGACCGTGGCGAACTCGTGCGAGATCCCCTCGATCTTGACGGCGGTCACAGCGGCGCCCTCGAGCGACGACAGGAGCACGCGGCGCAGCGAGTTGCCGAACGTGTGGCCGAAGCCGCGGTCGAGCGGCTCGATCACGAAGATGCCGCGATGATCGTCGACCTCCTCGTGGACGATGCGCGGGACCTGGAAGTCCATCAGGCTGGAGCGTGTTGCCATGCGTTCCTTTCGCTAGCGGCGGCGGTAGGGCGGCCGCGCTACTTGTTGTAGAGCTCGACGATCAACGACTCCTGCACGGCGGTGTCGATCTCAGCGCGGTCGGGCGCCTTGAGGATCTTGCCGGTGAGGCCGTCGTGATCAGCCTGGAGCCAGGGGGCGACCGACGCAGTGAGGTCGGTGGCTTCGCGGATGATCTTCTCCGCGGTGGAACCGAGGCGCATCGAGATGATGTCGTTCGGCTTGACCTGGTAGCTCGGGATGTTGACCCGGCGACCGTTGACCTGGAAGTGGCCGTGACGCACGAGCTGCCGGGCCTGGTCGCGGGAAGCCGCGAAGCCGAGCCGGAAGATCACGTTGTCGAGGCGCATCTCGAGGATGCGGAGCAGGTTCTCGCCGGTGACGCCGGACTTGCGCGCCGCCTTCTCGTAGTACGAGCGGAACTGGTCCTCGAGCAGGCGGTAGGTCCGGCGCGCCTTCTGCTTCTCGCGCAGCTGGAGCAGGTACTCGCTCTGCTTGATGCGCCCGCGGCCGTGCTGCCCGGGCGGGTAGCTGCGGCGCTCGAACGAGCACTTCTCCGTGAGGCACCGCTCGCCCTTGAGGAAGAGCTTTGCGCCCTCGCGGCGGCACTGCTTGCACTTCGGCGACCTATCGCGAGCCATTTACACCCTCCTCCGCTTCCGCGGCCGCACGCCATTGTGCGCCTGCGGAGTTACGTCACGAACGCCCAGGATCTCCAGGCCGGCGGCCTGCAGCGAGCGGATCGCGGTCTCGCGGCCGGAACCCGGCCCCTTGACGAAGACCTCGACCTTCTGGAGACCGTGCTCCATGCCCTTGCGAGCAGCGGCGTCGGCCGTCACCTGCGCGGCGAACGGCGTCGACTTGCGCGAGCCCTTGAAGCCCGCCGAGCCGGCCGACTCCCACGCGATGACGTTCCCTTCCTTGTCGGTAAGGGAGACGATCGTGTTGTTGAACGAGGTCTTGATGTGGGCCTGACCGATCGCCACGTTCTTACGAACGCGACGACGGGTGCGACCACGAGTCGCTGGGCGACGAGGAGGCGCCATTTACTTGCCCTTCTTCCCGCGGCCGACGGTCTTCTTCGGACCCTTGCGCGTACGGGCGTTGGTCTTGGTGCGCTGCCCATTGGTGGGCAGCCCGCGACGATGCCGGAGGCCGCGATAGCAGCCGATCTCCGAGAGGCGCTTGATCGCCTGCGAGCGCACGCGGCGGAGGTCACCCTCGACCGTCACATTCGCGTCGATGTAGTCGCGCAGCTTGCTGACTTCCTCATCGGTGAGGTCGCGAATCTTCGTGTCGAGCGACAGCTCGAGCGCAGCGCAGATCTCGCGCGCTGTCGAACGGCCGATGCCGAAGATGTACGTGAGCCCGATCTCGAGCCGCTTCTGGTTGGGGAGATTGACCCCTGCGATACGTGCCATGGGTCTCCTAACCCTGCCGCTGCTTGTGACGAGGATTGGTGCAGATGACCATGATGTGGCCGTGGCGCTTGATCACGCGGCACCGCTCACACATGGGCTTGACGGACGGTCTGACTTTCATCGGTTCGTACGTGTTCCTTCCGGGATTCAGGTCGTGGGCAGAGAGGTCGGAGCGGGTGGCAAGCATGAGGTGCCTACCGTCGACGAGCTTCCCCGGCGCATGGCACGAGACTGCTGCGGCGACATCACGTGGACTTCGATCTCTCTTCCTTGACCGCCATTCGGACTGGAGGGGCCCCGAGCTGGGAATGCTCGGGTGAAAACTGCGGCGCACGCATGCTTCCGCCTGCGGCGCGGCCGCTCATAGTAGCAGAGGAAATCAGCCCGCCTTTCGAGCCGGCTCCTCAACCGGCAAGGCGAACGTGCACTTCGGGTGCGACGTGAGGATACGAGGGCCGGCGGATGTAATGGCCACCGTGTGCTCGAAGTGCGCGGCAAGCGAGCCGTCCTCACTCGAGATCGACCAGTCGTCGTCATGGAGCACGACGTCATAGCTGCCGGCGGTGATCATCGGCTCGATCGCGAAGACCATTCCCTCGGCAAGAACCGGGCCACGCCCGGGCTCGCCGTAGTTGGGAATCTGCGGGTCCTCGTGCATCGAGCGGCCGATCCCGTGGCCAACAAGCGTGCGGATCACACCGAAGCCGGCGGCCTCGGTGACGGTCTGCACGGCGTGACCGATGTCCGACAGGCGGTTGCCCGGGCGGCACTGCTCGAGCGCAGCGGCAAGAGCCGCCTGGCAGACATCGAGCAGCCGCTGTGCAGCGGGCGAAATCTCCCCGACCGGGAACGTGTAGGCGCAGTCGCCGACGAAACCGCCGAGCGTGACGCCGCAGTCCACCGACAGGATGTCGCCGCTCGCGAGGGCGTACGGGCCAGGAATGCCGTGCACCACCATCTCGTTCGGCGACGCGCAGATCGAAGCGGGGTAGCCGCGATAGCCCTTGAAACTGGGGATGCCGCCGCGCGAGCGGATGCGCTCCTCGGCGATGGCATCGAGCTCGGCGGTCGTGATCCCGGGGCGGATGCTCTCGCCCACGAGCGCCAGGACGTCGCTGACCAGACGACCGGCACGAGACATCTGCTCGATCTCGACTGCAGACTTCCGGATGATCACGCGGTGGCCTGCGCCAGTGCTGCGGAGAGCTCCGCGTTGACCTCGTCGATCGACCGCTCTGCATGGATCACAACGAGGCGGCCGGCGGCGCGGTAGTGCTGGACGATCGGCTCGGTCTGCTCGTGGTAGGTGCCAAGGCGCCGGGCGATCATCTCGGGGGTGTCGTCGGTGCGCCCCTCCTCGATTGCCCGACCAAGGCAGCGCTCGAGGGCGAGCTCGTCGGAGAGCGCGAACTCGAAGACGATGTCCAGCGGCCGGTCGATCGCGTCGAGCATCTCATCGAGCGCGCCGGCCTGCGCCATGTTGCGCGGGAAGCCGTCGAGCACGAAGCCGGTCACCGTGTCGGGCTGCTGCAGGCGCTCGCGGATCAGGCCGATCGTCAGCTCGTCCGGGACGAGGCTGCCGCTATCCAGGAACGGCTGCACCTCGCGGCCGAGCGGTGTCTGCTCGGCGATGGCGGCGCGAAAGATGTCGCCCGTGGAGATGTGCGGGATTCCCTCGACTGCGGCAACGCGCTTCGCCTGGGTGCCCTTGCCCGAACCCTGGGGCCCGACGAAGAGGATGTTGCTCACTTCAGGAAGCCCTCGTAGTTGCGCATCATCATCTGCGACTCCATCTGGCGCATGGTGTCGAGCGCAACGCCGACCACGATCAGCACCGAGGTACCACCCAGCGCCTGCGACGTCGCCTGCGAGAAGCTGCCGTAGTTGATGAAGATGCTCGGCAGCACCGCGATGATCGCCAGGTAGAGAGCACCGGGCAGGGTGAGCCGGGTCAACACGCGGTCGAGGTACTGCGCGGTCGGCGCGCCCGGGCGAATCCCGGGGATGTAGCCGCCCTGCTTACGCAGGTTGTCGGCCTGCTCGACCGGGTTGAACTGCACCGCGGTGTAGAAGTAGGTGAAGGTGATGATCATGGCCGCCTCGACCGCCAGGTAGGCCCACGAGCTCGGCGTGAAGTGGTGGTTGATGAAGCCCGACGTGCCCGGGAAGTACTGGGCGATCGTCGGCGGGAACGCCATGACTGCAGCGGCAAAGATGACAGGGATGACGCCGGCCATGTTGACGCGCAACGGCAGGTACGTCGAGCCGCCGCCCATCACGCGGTCGCCAACCATCCGCTTGGCGTACTGCACCGGGATCCGCCGCTGGCCCTCCTGCACGAACACCACCGCAACGACGATCGCCACAGCGATGATCGGGAAGAAGAGCTTCTCCAACGGCCCGCCGTTTGCCCACGCCTGGATGCCGGCAGGGGCGCTGGTCAGGATCGAGGCGAAGATCAGCAGCGAGATGCCGTTGCCGATGCCGCGCTTCGTGATCAGCTCGCCCATCCACATCAGCAGCGCCGTACCGGCGGTGAGTGTGACGACGATCAGCACGATGCGACCGGCATTCGCGTCCAGGGCACCCTGGCGCTTGAACAGGTAGGCGTACCCGAGCGACTGCACGGCGGCGAGGCCGACCGTGCTGTAGCGCGTGTACTGGCTGATCTTGGCCTGGCCTGCCTCGCCCTCCTTCTGCAGCTGCTCGATCTTCGGGATGACCACCGCGAGCAGCTGGATGATGATCGAGGCCGTGACGTACGGCATGATCCCCAGCGCGAAGATCGCGAACGACGAGAGCGCGCCGCCCGAGAACAGGTTCAGCAGGCCCAGAACGGTACCGCCCTGGTTCTTGAAGTACGACTGGATCTGCCCCGCGTCCACTCCCGGCGCAGGCATCCAGGCGCCCAACCGGTAGAGGGCGAGAATCATTGCCGTAAAGAGCAGGCGCTTCCGGAGTTCCGGAACACGCCAGGCGTTCGAGAGCCAGCTGAACACGATCGGCTAGTTGCCGGCTTCCTCGGTCTCGGGCGTGGCAGCCTGAACCTCGGCCACCGCCTCGACCTCGGGAGCGTCGTCAACGTCGGCAGCCACGGGCTTGACCTTCCGGACAGCCTTCTTCTTGACCTTCGGCTCGCGGAGCAGCGCGATGCTGCCGCCGGCGGCCTCGATCTTGACGCGGGCGGAGCCCGACGCAGCATGTGCCGAGACGGTGAGTTTCTTGGTGAGCTCGCCGTCGCCGAGGATCTTCACGTCGACCGACGTGCGCGTGATCAGGCCGTGCTGCTTGAGCAGCTCCAGCGTGACGTCCGTGCCATTGTCGAACTGCTCGAGATCGCGGACGTTGACCGGCTGCTGGTACGTGCGGAACGGGCCAACCGGCATCGCGTCCTTGGACGTGTTGCCGCGCAGCTTCGGAACGCGCATGTAGATCGGCATCTGGCCGCCCTCGAAACCGGCGCGCATCATGTGCGAGCCGGAACGGGACTTCTGGCCCTTGATACCGCGGCCGGAGTAACGACCGTTGCCTGAGCCCGGACCGCGACCAACCCGCTTGCGGTTCTTGCGCGGCTGGGCCGGCGACAGATTGGAGAGAGTCAGTTCGTTCGCCATCAGCTGGCAGCCTCCACCTTCACGAGGTGCGCGATCAGGCGGAGCATACCGGCGACCTGCGGCGACTCCTCATGCTGGACGCTCTGGCCGATCTTGCGGAGGCCGAGCGCCCGCAGGGTGCCGCGATGCTTCTGCGTCTCCCCGATCCCGCTCTTTGTCTGAGTGATCTTGAGCATCGCCACGGCTACGCGTCCGCCCCGGCCACGACGGCCTCGGCCTCTTCGACCGGCCGCTTCCACGGCAGCACATCGGCGATCTTCAGCCCGCGCATCCGCGAGACATCCTCGGGACGACGGAGCTTCTTCAGCGCGACCTCGGTCGCCTTCAGCATGTTGATCGGGTTCGTCGTGCCGAGGCTCTTGGCGAGCACGTCGTGCACGCCTGCGAGCTCGAGGACGGCGCGCATGCCGCCGCCGGCGATCACTCCCGTACCCTCGCTGGCGGGGCGGAGGATGACGCGTGCTGCGTCGAACTCGCCCTCGACGGCGTGGGTGATCGTCGTGCCGTGCTTGGGCACCGTGAACATGTTCTTCTTGGCGTCGTCGACGGCCTTGGAGATGGCGAGCGGAACCTCGCGCGCCTTCCCGTAGCCGATGCCGACACGGTCGACGCCGTCACCGATCACCACAAGCGCGGTGAACGAGAACCGGCGGCCGCCCTTGACGACCTTGGCGACGCGATTGATCTCGACCACGCGCTCCTTGAGCTCTCTGGTCTCTGCGATCTCGACGCTCAAAACTCCAGCCCTCCCTCGCGGGCGCCCTCTGCGAGCGCCTTGATGCGGCCGTGGTAGAGGTAGCCACCGCGGTCGAAGACAACCTTCTCCACGCCGGCCTCCTTTGCCTTGGCAGCGATCAGCTTGCCGACAGCGGCGGCCTGTGCCGTCTTGTCGCCCTTGAAATCGCGGATGTTCAGCCAGCTCGCCGCCGCCAGGGTCTTGCCGACCTTGTCGTCGATGATCTGCGCGGAGATCCCCTTGTTGGACCGGAACACGGCGAGGCGCGGGCGCTCCACGGTGCCAGAAACCTTGCCGCGGATCCGGCGCTGCCGGCGGCGACGGGCCTCGAGTGTGCTGAGCTTGCTCATGCCCTCTTACCGACCTTCCTGCGAACGACCTCGCCCTCGTAGCGAATGCCCTTGCCCTTGTAGGGCTCCGGCGGCCGCACGGCGCGGATCTCGGCGGCCGTCTGGCCGACCTGCTGCTTGTCGATGCCCTTCACGACGACCTGCGTCGGCGCCGGAACCTCGAACGAGATACCGGGGCGGGGCTTGATGATCACCGGGTGCGAATAGCCGGCAGCGATTTCCAGCTCGACGCCCTTGAGCGCCGCGCGGTAACCGACGCCCTGGATCTCAAGCTTGCGCTCGAAGCCCTTGGTGACGCCCTCGACCATGTTGGCAACCAGCGTCCGGGTCAGGCCGTGCAGTGCACGATCCTGGCCACGATCGGTCGGACGGGTGACGAGCACCTCGTCGTTCTCCTGGTTGATGGCAATGCGGGCGGGCACCATCTGCTCAAGCTCGCCGAGCGGGCCCTTGACGGTGACACGGCCCGGCGCGACGGCGACAGTGACGCCGGCGGGCACGGGGATTGGCTTACGTCCAATGCGGCTCATAGGGCTACCAGACGAAGCAGATCACTTCGCCACCAATGCCTTCCTTCTCGGCATTGCGACTCGTGATCACGCCCTTGGACGTGGACAGGATGGCGGTGCCCATGCCACCGAGGACGCGCGGAAGGCGTTCCTGGCGGGCATAGACGCGACGGCCGGGCTTCGACACGCGCTTGATGCCGGTGATGACGCGCTCACGGCTCTTGCCGTACTTGAGCTCGACAACGAGCGTGTTGAAGCTCTCACCCTCGACAACCTTGAAGTCGCGGATGTAGCCCTCCTCCTTGAGGATGCGGGCGATCTGCTCCTTCAGGCGCGAGGTCGGCATATCGGCGCGGTCGTGCATCGCCTTGTTGGCGTTGCGGATGCGCGTGAGCATGTCAGCGATGGGATCGGTCAGCATGCTTCGCTCCTCACCACGAGCTCTTCGTCATGCCCGGAATGACGCCCTGGTGCGCGAGATCGCGCAGGCAGATGCGGCAGAGACCGAACTTCTTGTAGACGGCACGCGGGCGCCCGCAGCGCGTGCAGCGCGTGTACTGGCGCACCTTGAACCGCTGCGGCGTCGCCGCCTTAATGATCATCGACTTCTTCGCCACGCTACTGGTCACCTCTCTCAGCCGCGAACGGCAGTCCGAGACCGCGCAGCAGCGCGCGTGCCTCGTCGTCGGTCCGGGCAGTGGTCGTGATCGCGACGTCGAGACCCCGGAGGTGCTGGACGTCGTCGTAGTTGATCTCCGGGAAGATGATCTGCTCGCGGATGCCAAGCGAGTAGTTGCCCCGGCCATCGAACGACTTGGGGTTGAGACCGCGGAAGTCACGGATGCGAGGCAGCGCGACCGAGATGAGGCGGTCGAGGAACTCGTACATCCGGGCACCGCGGAGTGTCACCTTGCAGCCGATGGGCATGCCCTCACGAAGCTTGAAGCCGGCGACCGACTTGGTCGCCTTGCGGATCTCTGCCCGCTGGCCGGCGATGATCGTGAGCTCCTCGAACGCCTTGTCAAGCAGCTTCGAGTCGGTCTTGGCCTCGCCCACGCCCATGTTCAGCGTGATCTTCGTGATCTTCGGGACCTGCATGATGGACGCGAGACCGAGCTCCTCCTTGAGCTGCGGCTTGAGCGCCTCGTACTGGAGCTTGAGGCGGGGCTCGTAGCCCGTGTCCTTGCTCTTGGCTGCGCTCACCGGCGATCACCCTTGTCGATTTCTTCGTTGCACTTCTTGCAGACGCGGATCTTGACCGTCTCGCCCTTGATCTCGCGAGCCGTCATGCTGACACGAGTCGGCTGCTTGCAGACGGGGCACACGAGTTGCACGTTGGAGACGTCGATCGCCGCGGGCTTCTCGATGATGCCACCCGGGATGATCTGCCCCGCCATCGGGCCACCGTCGCGCATGGGGCGCGGGCGGGTGTGGCGCTTGACGATGGCAACGCCCTCGACGATCACGCGATGCTCGGACGGGCGGGCTTCCATGACCTTGCCCTGCTTGCCCCGGTCCTTGCCCGTGATCACCTGGACGATGTCGCCCTTCTTGATCTTCATGGCGACAGTCATCTAGAGCACCTCCGGCGCGAGGCTGACGATCTTCATGTAGTTGCGCTCGCGAAGCTCGCGTGCAACCGGCCCGAAGATGCGCGTCCCACGGGGGTTCTTGTTGTTGTCGATGATCACCGCGGCGTTGTCGTCGAACGCAATCAGCGTCCCGTCCTCGCGGCGGGTCTGCTTCTTGGTGCGCACGACGACGGCCTTGACGACCTCGCCCTTCTTGACGGACCCCTGCGGCGAGGCGGCCTTGACCGTGGCGACGATGATGTCGCCGACGTAGGCGTAGCGCCTGGTGGACCCGCCCAACACGCGGATGCAGAGGATCTCGCGAGCGCCGGTGTTATCGGCGACGCGGAGGCGGCTCTCCTGCTGAATCACTTGGCCACCTCAACGATCTCGACGAGGCGCCAGTGCTTCATTGCCGACAGCGGGCGCGTCTCGACGATGCGCACGGTGTCGCCAATCTTGGCGGAGTTCGTCTCGTCATGCGCATGGAACTTCGCGGAGCGGCGGACAACCTTCTGGTAGCGCGGATGCGCCTTGATGGTGTCCACCTTCACGACGATCGTCTTGTCACCCTTGTCGGAGACAACGACGCCGCGGCGCTCCTGCTTGCGCCCCGGCTCGGCGATCGGCCGCGGTGTGCGGACGATCGACTTGCGCTCGGTCGGCTTGGCAGGCTTCGCCTTCGCCTTGGGGGCGGCCGGCTTCGCGGCGGCCTTCTTGGCCGGAGCCTTGGCTGCAGGAGCCTTGGCGGCAGGGGCCTTGGCGGCAGCCTTCGGCGCCTTCGCGGGAGCGGCCTCGGCTACAGGGGCTGCCTCGACGGCAGGCTCCTCGGCCACGACAGTCTCCTCGGTCACGACAGGCTGCTCGACGACGGGTGCGTCAACCGCGGGCGCTGCCTCGACGGCAGGCTCCTCGGTAACGGCCTCGGCGGCGGGCTCGGCCTTCTTGCGTGACCGCTTCGGCGCAGCCACCGGCTCGGCCTGAGTCTCCTCGGCCACCGGCTCCTCTGCTGCCTGCTCGGTCTTCTCGTCCTCAGCCATTCCCTACTTCCTCTCCAGCATGGTCTCGCGCTCGGTGCGGATCGTGAGGATCCGAGCAATCTCCCGCTTCGCCATACGCATGCGGGCCGTGTTCTCCAGCGCGCCGGTTGCCGACTGGAACCGCAGGTTGAAGAGCTCCTGGCGGGTCTCCGCCAGCTTCTTCACCAGGTCCTCATCGGTCAGGTCGCGCAGCTGCCTAGCCTTCAAAGAGATCCGCCTCCCGCGACACGATCTTCGTCTTGACGGAGAGCTTGCTGCCGGCGAGGCGCAGGGCCTCACGGGCAAGCGGCTCCGGAACACCGGCCAGCTCGAACATCACACGGCCCGGCTTGATCACGGCCACCCAGCCCTCGGGAGAACCCTTACCGGAACCCATGCGGGTCTCGGCCGGCTTCTTCGTGAAGGGCTTGTCGGGGAACACGTTGATCCACACCTTGCCGCCGCGCTTGATCTTGCGGGTCAGCGCGATACGTGCGGCCTCGATCTGGCGGTTGGAGATCCAGCCGCTCTCGAGCGCCTTCAGCCCGAACTCGCCGAACTGCACCTCGGTCTGTCCGCGCGCCACGCCACGGCGATGGCCGCCGTGCTGCTTACGGAACTTAACTCGCTTGGGAAGGAGCATGGTCTAGCTCTCCTCGCCCTTCGGCGACTCCGCGGGCGGAGCCTGCACGGGCGTATCCGTGGGAGGGGTCACCTTGGGATCGACAGCAGTGTCGGGCGTCGGTGCGTTCCCGCCGGCCTGAGCCGGACGCGGACCACGACCGCCGCCACCACCGGGCGGACGACCGCCACCAGCACCGCCAGCACCACCGGCACCGCCGGGACGCCGCTGGCCACCAGGGCCGCCGGCTGCGCCGGGAGCACCAGGACCGCCGGGCCCACCCGGGCCACCCGGACGCCGACGGCGCACAGGGCCCAGACCCTCGCGGTCGCCGGAGCGGCCGCGTGAGCTCTCACGGGAAGCGGCGAGGCCCTCGGCGCTGGAACCGCGGCGACGACGCGCCTGATCCTGATCGCCGAGCCGGACGTCCTTGGCGGAGCCCAGTCCCTCGTAGCCCTCGGGCATGATCTCGCCCTTGTTGATCCACACCTTGACGCCGATGCGGCCGTAGGTCGTCTTGGCCTCGGTCGCGCCGTAGTCGATGTCGGCACGGATCGTGTGCAGCGGCACGCGACCCTCCGAGTAGTGCTCGCGGCGGCTCATCTCGGCACCGCCGAGACGACCGGAGCACATGATCTTGACGCCCTGGGCACCCGAGCGCATGGCCGACGCCAGCGAGCGCTTCATCGCGCGGCGGAAGCTCACGCGGTTCTGCAGCTGCTCGGCGATCGACTGCGCGACGAGCTTGGCATCCAGCTCAGGCCGCTTGATCTCATTGATATTGATGTGGACGTTCTTGCGGGTCAGCGCGTGCACTTCCTTGCGCAGCGCGTCGACCTCGACGCCCGACTTGCCGATCACGATGCCCGGACGGGCGGTGTAGATGTCGATCGTGATCCGCTGCTTGTCCTTGCGGATCAGGATGTCGGACAGGCCGGCGTGCGCGAGCTTCTTGTAGATGTGCTCGCGGATCTTGATGTCCTCGATCAGGTAGCTCGAGAACTCCTTGGTGCCGGTGTACCAGTTCGACTTCCAGTCGTGAATGACGCCGACGCGGAGGCCACCGGGATGAATCTTTTGACCCATTAGACAGCGGCCTCCTTCTTCTTCGGCGTGCTCTTGCGCGCGGGCTTGACCGGCTTGGCCTTGCCGTCCTCGTCGGACGGGGCAGCCTCGGCCACAGCCTTGGCGGCACGGCGCGGCGAGACACCCTTGGGGTTCTCACCGAGGATGATCGTGATGTGGCACGTGCGCTTCATGATGGCGTTCACGCGGCCACGGGCACGGGGGCGCCAGCGCTTGAGGGTGGGGCCCTCGTCGGCGAACGCCTGGACGATCACCAGGCTGTCGGCATCGTCGACGCCATGGTTGGCCTCGGCGTTGGCGGCGGCAGAGCGCAACACGAGCTCGATGTCCGTGGCCGCAGCACGCGGCGTGAACATGAGGATCGTGCGCGCCTCGGCGACGCTCTTACCGCGAATGTGCACCAGCACGATGCGGGCCTTGCGGGCCGACATGCGGAGCGTGTTCGCGGAAGCGCGCACCTGGAACGGGGTTGCAGTCGTGGCAGCCATTAGCGCTTCTTCACCTGTGTCGTGCGGTCCCCGGCATGGCCGCGGAACGTACGCGTCGGCGCAAACTCGCCGAGCTTGTGACCGACCATCGACTCGCTGACGAACACGGGGACATGCTTGCGTCCGTCGTGCACGGCGATCGTGTGACCGACGAACTCCGGGAAGATCGTCGAGGAGCGCGACCAGGTGCGGAGCACCTTCTTCTCGCCCGTGTCGTTCAGCTTCTGAACACGAGACATGAGGCGCTCATCAACGAAAGGCCCCTTCTTGGATGAACGACCCATTTAGCGCTTCTCCTTGCCACGACGACGGCCGCGGACGATCAGCTTGTCGGATTCCTTGTGCTTCGGACGGGTGCGCTTGCCGAGTGTCGGCACGCCCCACGGAGTCACGGGATGGTGACCCTTCGACTTACCCTCGCCACCGCCGTGCGGATGGTCGACCGGGTTCATCGCGGTACCGCGAACGGTCGGGCGCTTGCCCAGCCAGCGGCTGCGACCGGCCTTACCGCTGGAGATGTTCTCGTGGTCGACGTTGCCGACCTGACCGATCGTGGCGCGGCAGGTGAGCGGGACGCGACGCATCTCGCTCGACGGCATGCGGAGCACCGCGTAGCCATCGTCCTTGGCGACGAGCTGGATCGCCGTGCCGGCGCTGCGCGCCATCTGGCCACCGCGGCCGGGCTTGAGCTCCACGTTGTGGATCAGCGTGCCCGTCGGGATGTTGGCCAGCGGCAGGGCGTTGCCCGGCTTGATGTCGGCACCCGGGCCGGACTCGACGAACGTGCCGACCTCAAGGCGGGCGGGGGCGATGATGTACGCCTTCGCACCGTCAACGTAGTGCAGCAGCGCGATACGCGCCGAGCGGTTCGGGTCGTACTCGATGGCGGCAACCTTGGCCGGCACGCCGTCCTTGAGCCGCTTGAAGTCGATCACGCGGTAGCGGCGCTTGTGGCCACCACCCTGATGGCGCGTGGTGATGCGCCCGTGATGGTTGCGGCCGCCCTTGCGGGTGATCGGCTCCAGCAGGCTCTTCTCGGGCTTCGACTTGGTGATGTCGTCGAAGGCCGAGATGGCCATCTGGCGGCGACCCGGAGAGGTCGGCTTGAAACGCTTAATGGCCACGTTAGACCTGCGCCCCTTCGAAGAACTCGATGGTGTCGCCCTCACGGAGCTGGACGATGGCCTTCTTCCAGCCCGGCCGCTCGCCCTTGAAGAGGCCGCGGCGCTTCGGCTTGGCCTGCACCTTGAGAATGTTCACACGAACCACCTTGACGTCGAACAGCTGCTCGACGGCCTGGCGGACCTGCGTCTTGTGCGCGTCCTTGTGCACCTTGAAAGAGAACTTGTTCTGCTCGATCAGGGCGTAGCTCTTCTCCGACACGACCGGAGCGAGCAGGACCTCGTTGGGATGGAGCGACACTACGCGGCCCTCCTCTGGAGCAGCTCGAGCGACGCCTCGGTGACGAGCAGCGAGCGTGCCCAGACGAGCGCGACAACCTCGACCTCGGAGGGGAGCACGACGACGACCCGCTCGAGATTGCGGAACGACTTGAAGACGTTGACCTCAGCCTCGGTGGCAACGACGACCGTCGGGGTCGACTTGCCCCACGAGGCGAGCAGCGCGGCAGCGGACTTGGTGGACGCGACGTCGAACGCCGCAGAGTCCACGATGCCGAGCGTTCCGCCCTGGGCATGATCCGAGAGAGCCGCGCGCAGAGCAGCGTGGCGAGCCTTGCGGTTGATCTTCACCACAAAGCTGCGCATCTGCGGAGCGAACACGACGCCGCCCTTCGTCCACTGCGGGGCACGCGTGGTACCGGCACGGGCACGACCAGTGCCCTTCTGGCGCCACGGCTTCGCGCCGCCGCCCGACACCATGCCGCGGGTCTTCGACCCACGGGTGCCGGCACGAGCAGCGTTCATCTCCGCGCGCACAGCCTCATGCACGAGGTGCGGCTTGATCTCGGCCGCGAACACGGCCTCGTCCAGCGTGACCTCGCCGGTCGTCTTGCCCGGCTGGAGCACGGGAGCCTTGGGAGCCGCCATGGTTATGCCTCCTCCCGAATCTCGACGAACCCGTTTCTCGGGCCGGGCACAGCGCCCTTGACAAGGATGAGATTGCGCTCGACCTCGATCGCGAACACGGTGAGACCGACCTGCGTGCGGCGCTTGGCGCCCATGTGGCCCGACATCTTCATGCCCTTCATGACGCGCGACGGGGTCGCCGATGCGCCAATCGAGCCCGGGGCACGCTTGTTGTGCGAGCCGTGGGACATGGGCCCGCGATGGAAGTTGTGGCGCTTGATCGTGCCGGCGAAGCCCTTACCGATGCTGGTGCCGGACACCTTGATCTTGTCGCCGGGCGCGAACGCCTCGACGGTGACGTGGTCGCCGACGGCAACGGTGGCCTCACCGCGGAACTCCACGAGCTGGCGATGAGCGCCCGTTCCGGACTTCCGCAGATGGCCGATCTCCGGCTTGCTGATCTTGCGATCTGCAACCGGTTCGAACGCGAGCTGAACAGCCTCGTAGCCGTCGGTCTCGACCGAACGGACCTGGGTCACCGGGCATGGGCCGGCCTCGATCACGGTGACCGGCGTAACAACACCGGTCTCCGGATCGAAGACCTGGCTCATACCGAGCTTCTTTCCGATGATTCCCTTCATGGCTACAGCTTGATCTCAATGTCGACGCCGGCAGGAAGGTCGAGCCGCATCAGCGAGTCAACCGTCTTGGGCGTGGGGCTATGGATATCGATGAGCCGCTTGTGCGTGCGAATCTCGAAGTGCTCACGTGAGTCCTTGTCCTTGAACGGGCCGCGGATCACGCAGTACACGTTCTTTTCGGTCGGCAGCGGCACCGGGCCGGTGATGGTTGCCCCGGTCCGCTGTGCCGTCTCGACGATGTCGCGCGCCGACTTATCGAGCTGATGATGGTCATAGCCCTTGAGACGGATGCGGATCTTCTGCTGCGCCACGACGGTTTCCGCCCCTCTACTTGATGATCTCGGTCACGACGCCGGCGCCGACAGTGCGGCCACCTTCGCGGATCGCGAACCGAAGACCCTGATCCATGGCGATCGGCTGAATGAGCTCGATCTCCATGTTCGTGTTGTCGCCCGGCATGACCATTTCCTGGCCGTCCGGGAGCTTGATGGCGCCGGTCACGTCTGTCGTCCGGAAGTAGAACTGCGGGCGATAGCCGTTGAAGAAGGGCGTATGACGACCGCCTTCCTCCTTCGACAGGACGTAGACCTCACCCTTGAAGTGGGTGTGCGGGTTGATCGAGCCCGGCTTCGCGAGCACCTGACCACGCTCGACGTCCTCCTTCTTGATACCGCGGAGGAGCGCGCCGGCGTTGTCACCTGCCTGGGCGAAGTCGAGAAGCTTGTTGAACATCTCGAGGCCGGTGACCGTGGTCTTCTCGACCTTGGTGCGGATGCCGATGATCTCGACTTCCTCGCCAACCTTGATCTGACCCTTCTCGATACGGCCGGTGACGACGGTGCCACGGCCGGTGATCGTGAAGACGTCCTCGATCGGCATCAGGAAGGGCTTGTCGACGTCGCGCTCGGGCTGCGGGATGTAGGAGTCCACCGCGTCCATGAGCTCGACGATCTTGTCGCTCCAACCTGCATCGCCCTCGAGCGCCTTGAGCGCCGAAACCTGGATGACAGGAACATCGTCGCCCGGGTAGTTGTACTTGGCGAGCAGCTCGCGGACTTCCATCTCGACGAGCTCGAGCAGCTCGGGGTCGTCCACCATGTCGCACTTGTTGAGCGCGACGACGATGAACGGCACCTCGACCTGGCGGGCCAGCAGGATGTGCTCGCGGGTCTGCGGCATCGGGCCGTCAGCGGCCGACACGACCAGGATGGCGCCGTCCATCTGCGCGGCACCCGTGATCATGTTCTTGATGTAGTCCGCGTGACCCGGGCAGTCAACGTGCGCGTAGTGCCGCTCCTTGGTCTCGTACTCGACGTGCGCGGTGTTGATGGTGATGCCGCGCTGGCGCTCCTCGGGAGCTGCGTCGATCGAGTCGAAGGCGCGGGCGGCGGTGCCGGTGCCACGCTCGGACAGGACCTTTGTGATTGCTGCGGTCAGCGACGTCTTGCCGTGATCGATGTGACCGATCGTGCCGACATTGACGTGCGGCTTGGCCCGCTCAAACTTCTGCTTGCCCATGGCTCTCTATCTCCTCTCTTACGCCCGTGCCTCGACGATCGTGGTCGCGATGCTCTGCGGCACGTCCTCGTAGCGATCGAACTGCATGGTGAATGTCGCGCGGCCCTGGCTCATCGAGCGCAGGTCCGTCGCATAGCCGAACATCTCCGAAAGCGGGACCCTGGCCGTGATCGTCTGCGCGTTGCCGCGCGGCTCAAGGTGCTCGACGCGACCGCGCCGAGAATTCAGGTTACCCATAACGTCACCGATGAAGTCGTCGGGGGTGACGACCTCGACGGCCATGACGGGCTCGAGCAGCTTCGGCGCCGCGCGGCGCATGGCCTCCTTGAAGGCCATCGAGCCTGCGATCTTGAAGGCGCGCTCGCTGGAGTCCACCTCGTGGTAGCTGCCGTCGATCAGGGACACCTTGATGTCGACGACCGGGAAGCCGGCGAGCACGCCGGACTCCATCGCCTCCTTGATGCCCGCATCGACCGCCGGGATGTACTCCCTCGGCACCGAGCCGCCGACAACCTTGTCGAGGAACTCGTAGCCGTGACCGGGATCGCCCGGCTCCAGCTTGAGAACGACAACGGCGTACTGGCCGGAGCCGCCCGTCTGCCGGATGAAGCGCACCTCATGCTTGTCGATCGTCTTGCTGATCGTCTCGCGGTACGCAACCTGGGGACGACCGACGCTCGCGATCACGTTGAACTCGCGCATGAGCCGGTCGACGATGATCTCGAGGTGGAGCTCGCCCATGCCGGCGATGATCGTCTGGCCGGTCTCCTCGTCGGAGCGGACGCGGAACGTCGGATCCTCCTCGGCGAGGCGCTGAAGGCCAGTGGCGAGCTTGTCCTGATCGCCCTTCGTCTTCGGCTCGATCGCGACGGCGATCACGGGCTCCGGGAACGTCATCCGCTCGAGCACGATCGGGGCGTTGTCCGCCGCGAGCGTGTCGCCGGTGGTCGTGAACTTGAGGCCGACGGCAGCGGCGATGTCACCAGCGGCGATCTCGTCGCGCTCCTCGCGGTGGTTCGCGTGCATCTGGAGGATGCGGCTGAGACGCTCGGTCTTGCCGTTCGTCGTATTGAGCACGCGGTCGCCGGCCTTGACCTTGCCGGAGTAGACGCGGAAGTAGGTGAGCTTGCCGACGAACGGATCCGTCATCACCTTGAAGGCGAGCGCCGAGAACGGCTCGTTCTCGTCCGCCTTGCGGGTGAGCGGGGCGTCATTCTTCGGGTTGAGGCCCTCGATGTCCGGGACGTCGAGGGGGCTCGGCAGGTAGGCGATGACCGCGTCGAGCAGCGGCTGGACGCCCTTGTTCTTGAAGGCGGAGCCGAGCAGGACGGGCGTGATCTTGTCGGCGAGCGTGCCGACGCGCAGGGCGCGCTTCAGCATGTCGGCGGTGACGGAGGCCTCATCCATGAGGTAGGTCTCCATCAGCTCCTCATCGAACTCGGCGATCCCGTCGATCAGGAGGCGGTGGAACTCGTGCGCCTTCTCGGCGAGCTCGGCGGGAATCTCGCCGATCACCATCTCGGTGCCGAGGTCGTCGATGTAGGTGATCGCGCGCATCTCGACGAGGTCGACGACCCCGCGGTGCTGGTCTTCCTCGCCGACCGGCAGCTGCGTGATCACCGGGTTGGCGCCGAGGCGATCGACCATCGACTTGACGGCGGCGTGGAAGTCGGCACCCGTACGATCCATCTTGTTGATGAACGCGATGCGGGGAACGGAGTAGCGGTCGGCCTGACGCCAGACCGTCTCCGACTGCGGCTGGACACCGGCGACCGAGTCGAACACGGCAACGGCACCGTCGAGCACGCGGAGCGACCGCTCCACCTCGACAGTGAAGTCCACGTGCCCGGGCGTATCGATGATGTTGATGCGGTGACCGTCCCACTCAGCAGTGGTCGCGGCCGACGTTATCGTGATGCCGCGCTCCTGCTCCTGCGCCATCCAGTCCATCGTCGCGGCGCCGTCGTGCACCTCGCCGATCTTGTGGGTGCGGCCGGTGTAGTAGAGGATCCGCTCGGTGATCGTGGTCTTGCCGGCGTCGATGTGCGCCATGATCCCGATGTTGCGGGTCAGCGCGAGGCCGGTTCCAGGATTCAGTGCCATGTCTCTCGAGTCCCCTCTTACCAGCGGTAGTGCGCGAAGGCCTTGTTGGCCTGCGCCATCCGGTAGAGGTCGTCCTTCTTCTTGAAGGCGCCGCCCTGCGAGTTGAGAGCGTCCATGATCTCGCCGGCGAGCTTGTCGACCATTGCCTTCTCGCGGCGATCACGGGCGTACGAGACGAGCCAGCGCACGGCGAGCGTGCGGGCACGGCGCTGCGGTACCTCGATCGGCACCTGGTAGTTGGCACCACCGACGCGGCGGCTGCGCACCTCGAGCACCGGCGTGAGCGCCTTGATGGCGCCCTCGAGGGCCTCGGTCTGCGTCTTGCCGGTCTTCTCCGTCACGCGGTCGAGAGCGGCGTACACGATCGACTCGGCAGTGGACTTCTTGCCGCCGACCATCACGCGGTTGACGACCTGCGAGACGAGCCGCGAGCCATGGACGGGGTCCGGCTCAAGCGGGCGGATGTGGATTTCTGCGCGACGTGGCATTAGTTCGAGGCCTTCTTCGCGCCGTACTTCGAACGGGCCTGGCGACGATCCGGAACACCGGAGGCGTCGAGCGCGGCACGGATGACCTTGTAGCGGACACCCGGAAGGTCCTTCACGCGGCCACCGCGGATCAGGACGACCGAGTGCTCCTGCAGGTTGTGGCCCTCACCCGGAATGTAGGTCGTGACCTCCATCCCGTTCGTCAGCCTCACGCGGGCGACCTTGCGCAGAGCGGAGTTCGGCTTCTTCGGCGTTGTCGTGTAGACACGCGTGCAGACGCCGCGCTTCTGCGGGGCACCGCGGAGCGCAGGGGTCTTCGTCTTGACGTTCTTGGTCGAGCGACCCTTGCGAACGAGCTGATTGACCGTGGGCAAACGAACTCCTGAATACGTCGTGGTGGCACGAGGACTGAGCCGCAGCGAGAACGCCCGCCGGGCAAGCCGATGGATGGTAGCGGTCCCACTCATGCCCGTCAAAGGAGCGAGCAGTGGCCTCGCTCAGTTGAGCCGGAGATAGGGAAGATACTCGGTGAGGTCGACGGAGCCAACCGGCGGAAGGTCGTCGGCCAGGCACGTAGCGTCGGCGAGCGCCGCCGTCTGCCGTGCCGTTGTCCACGCCTCAAGCGCGTCGGCCCGGGCGTAGGCGATCAGGGCATCGCGGATGGCCGGCTGCACTGTGCCGGGTGCGAGCGAGCCGAGCGGCACCGTCGCGCCGACGGCGCGCACGGAGAAGCGCCCGGCCGTCGTCCGCATTCCCTCCACCGCCCCCGTCGCGAACTGGAAGACGCGGAGGGGCGCCACCGAGGCGAGCGCGAGGCCACGCGTGCGGCCGCCCAGCCAGCTCGCCGCGGGCGTTGCCTCGACGAGCCTGACCGGCACGCTGGCATTCGCTGCATAGAACTCGAGGATGGTGGCGGCCAGCGGCTCCTTCGGGGGCAGCGTCGTCACGATCGAGCCAGCGCGCAGCGCGTCGGCGATGATGCCGTGCGCGACCGCATCGCCGATGCCAGCCCGTGCGAGCGCCTGCTCGTAGAGGGTGCGCACGCCGCGGAAGCGCGTGAGGATGATTGCCTTCTCGGCATCGGCCACCACCGAGTCGGGGATGGCGGAAGTGGCGCTGCGCTGGACAAGCCGCTGCAACAGCGCCGTGAACGCGACGTCGCGGTCGCCGGTGAGCCGGGCGAGCGCGTCGATCTCGGCGGTCGTGATCGCGTCACCGCCGATCGAGCACTGCTGGCCGGGCGGCAGCACGATCTGTCCAGCAGAGAGATCGGTGTCGAAGTCGGCGCCAGCGGCCGCCGGCGCATCACACAGCGCGTGGTCGCGCGTCCACAGCCAGCTGCAGGCGGCGATCCACTTGTCGGGATCATTGCCCGAGGCTCCGAAGGTGCCCCAGCCCCAGGCCCAGACCGTCGAGATGCCTGTCTCGCCCGCGACGGTGCGCGCGGCGAGCGTCTCCAGCTTCACGACCTCGAACCAGGCACTGGCAGGGGCTGTCCCCTCGCGCCCGCCGAAGCCGCGCTCGCTCTGGAAGCCCAGCATCAGCCCGAGCTTCGCGGGCGGGATGCCCAGGGCCAGCAGCTCGGACATCGCGCTGCGGAAGGCGGTGCGCATCGCGCGGCTGCTCCGCAGCGGATCGAGCGCGGCCAGGGTCTTGCCGTTGAGGTAGACCTCGCGGACGATGTCGGAGATGCCGGCGACCTGCTGCCACCACGCCGCCGCATCACCCCCGGTGTAGATCGCGCCGGGCACGAGCAGGAAGGTGCGGGCGCCCAGCGCCTGCAGCTCCTTCAGCAACTGGAAGACGTTGGCGCGGTACTGCGCGTTCGTCACCGTCCAGGGCGTGGTGGTCGAGGCGCCGTTCAGCTCGTTGATGGCGATCAGCGGCGTCGAGCAGCCCGACGAGGCGACCGCCTTCGCGAAGAGCTTGTTGGCGCGCTCGTCGATCAGCGCCGAGTCGGCCGGGGCGGTCGTCGTACCGACCAGCGCGCCGAGCTTCATCTCCCAGTACACCGTCTGGGCACCGGCCTTGCGGAGCGCCGGCGCGACGAGGGTGCCCGAGCTCGCGGCGATCACGCCTGGCTTGCCGAACACCGACTGGCGGAACGGCACGGTGCCCTCCGCGTAGTCAATCCACAGCGGCTGCGTGTCCGGCAGGTCACACTGGCCCGCGGCGCGCGCAGGAGCGGCGGCGCGCGCCTGCGTAGCGGTGCTGCGCGGAGCGGCCTCGGCCGACCGGGCGGG
>CANNRA010000006.1 GCA_947507735.1 Actinomycetota bacterium | reverse complement strand
GTCGCCTGGGCGCGCAGGCGCAGCTCCGCCGAGAGCGCGGCCGCAGAGACCTCGTCGGGCGCCCAGGCGCGCACGGTGATCGTGGCGCGCTCGGCCACGGCGGCGAGCATGACCTCGACCTCGCGGTCGCTCGCGCAGGCAGCACGCAGCGCCTCGACGAGCGCGGTGACGTCGGCCCCGGACGGCACGTCGATGCTCGCTTCGGCGAGCTTCTCGCGGCTCGTGATCGTGGCGTTGCGAATCACCTCGGAGGCGAGGCGCTCGTTGGGGATGACGAGGCGATCGCCGGTGAAGGTGCGGATGAAGGTGTAGGTCAGCCGGATCTCCTCGACGACGCCCTCGCTGCCGGCGATCGTCACGCGATCGCCGATCCGCACCGGCTGCGTGATCGCGATCAGCACGCCCGCCGCGAAGTTGGCGAGCGTCGTGCGCGCCGCGAAGCCGATGACGAGCCCGAGCACCGCCGACGAGGCGAGCAGGCCGCCCGCGAGCGCCCGCACCTGCGGGACGACGAGCAGGGCCGAGAAGACGCCGATCGCGATGACAAACGCGACGATCGTGCGGCGCAGCACGGCGTAGCGCGTCTCGGCGCCGGGGGCGAGATCGCGGCGGCGCATGTGCCGGTCGAGCAGACGTGCACCGACCGTCGCCACGAGGATCACGACGGCGAGGATGACGAGGCGGTGCCAGAGCTCCATGGGGCCAGATTCGCCGCGGGTGCGGACGTTCCTCAGCCGGGGCGGCTCGCAGCGTCGAGCGGGAGCCAGCGTGGCGCCCCGTTGACGCTGTGCACGCGGCCGAGTCCCGACCCCGGAAAGTGGCACGACCCGAGCACCACGTCGCGGTCGAGGACGCGCTCGACGATGGCCCGGCGCGTCGCCACCGCCACCGCCGGATCGCTGTCGGAGGAGTTCACCCAGTCCGGCCGCGCGAGCTGCGCCGGGTGGAAGAACGCGTCGGCCGCGAGCAGCGCCTCCTGCCCCCGCGAGCGGACGGAGAGCGCGAGGTGGCCCGGTGTGTGGCCGGGCGCCGCCTGTGCGAAGACGCCGGGCGCGAGCTCCTCGCCGCCGGCCAGCAGCCGCAGCTCGTAGCGGCCGCCGTCCGGCCTCGGCCCGGCGAGACGCCCCGGCTGCCCGGCGATCCAGGGGAAGTCGGCGGCACGCTCGGGGGCGGTGAAGTGCTGCCAGTCGGCCGCTGTCACGGCGTACGCCGCGTGCTCGAACACCGGCTCGCCTTCCGGATCGAAGGTCTGCCCGACATGGTCGGGATGGAGATGGCTGAAGATGACGAGGTCGATGTCGGCCGGCATCACGCCATGGCTGGCCAGATCGGCGAGCAGCGCGCCACCCGGCGGGAACGGCCCCGTCGCAGTGCCAAAGCCGGTGTCGACGAGCACCGTCTGCCCGGGCGCTCGCAGCAGGAAGGAGCCGTAGCGTGCAGGCGGGTGGGTCGCGGAGGCGAAAGCAGCGGGATACACCGACTGCCACGCCGTGATCTCTGCGGCCGCCACAGCCGGGAACACCACGTCGAACCCGAACGGGAAGACCCCCTCGCCGTCACACAAGGCCACGATCTCGACGTCACCTATGCGCACGGTCATGCCCCTATGATCCCCCCCGCCGTGACCTCCGGTCAAAGACGCTCGGTGCAGCGTGCGCTGGCGGCGGTGCGCAACAGCCCCCACGCCGCGTGCCAGGCGGTCGCCCCGGTGCTCGAGCTGTTCCTCTGGAGCCGGCTCGCCGTCTGGGCCGTCGCCGTGTTCGCCTTCCTCTGGTTCGAGCCGCGCGTGCATCCTGGCGTTGCCGCCTGGGACGACCCCTCGGTGACCCGCGACCTCGGCTACGTCAGCGACCTCTGGGCGCGCTGGGACAGCGTCTGGTTCCTCCGTCTCGCCGAGCACGGCTACCGCTCGGCCAGCGACGGCAGCGCGGCCTTCTTCCCGCTCTACCCGGCGACGGTGGGCCTGCTCGGCCGCGCCTTCGGCGGGCACTACGTGGTGGCAGGCATCGTCGTCTCGCTCCTCTCCGCGCTCGCGGCAACGGCGGTGGTGCACCGGCTCGCGCTGCTCAAGCTGGCTGGCGACGCAGCGGCGGCCCGGCGCAGCGTGCTCTACCTGCTCGTCTTCCCGATGAGCGTGTTCCTGCAGGCGGTCTACAGCGAGTCGCTGTTCCTGCTGCTCTGCGCCGGCGCCTTCCTGCTGGCCGAGCGCCGGCGCTGGCCGGCGGCGGGCGTCGTGACGGGGCTCGCGCTGCTGACGCGGCTGTGGGGCGTCGCGCTGCTGCCCGCGCTCGTGCTGCTCGCGTGGCGGTCGCCCGACCGGAAGAAGGCGTTGCTGTCGCTGCTGCCGGCGCCGATCATGTTCGCCGCCTACCCGCTGTGGCTGCACTGGAAGACGGGCGACGCCTTCGCCTTCGCGCATGCACAGGAGCTGTGGCACCGCCACATCTCGCACGCCGGGCCGTTCGGCGGCATCTGGGAGGGAGCGCGGGCGGGCTGGGCCGGGCTACGCACCATCGTCACCGGCGACAGCGTGCACGCGACCTGGTCCGGCGCACCCGACGCCGACCCGTTCCACGCCGCCGCCGTGAACCTCGAGTGCCTCGGCTTTCTCGTCGTGTTCCTCGTGCTGGCCGTGGTCGCGTGGCGCCGTTTCGGCGCGCCCTACGGCCTGTTCAGCCTGATCAGCATCGCCATCCCGCTCAGCGTGCCGTCGTCGCGCTGGCCCCTGCTGTCGCTGCCGCGCTTCGGGCTCGTCGTCTTCCCGCTCTTCCTGGCGCTCGCGGTGCTCGGCCGCAGGCCGCGCGTGCACACAGCGATCGTGACGGTCGGGGCGCTGCTCCTGGGGGTCGTGACCGTACAGTGGGCTCTGTGGCAATGGGTCGCATGAGAGTGGGACGGAGAGCACGGCTGCTCAGCCTGGGCAGCGGTGCCGTCGCGCTCGCTCTGTTCGCAGCCGCCTGCGGCGAGCGCCAGGAGCCGACCGGCTCCACCGTTGCCACCGCCTACCCCGTGACCGTGCAGGGCGCGAACGAGAAGCCGCTCGAGATCGCGTCGGCGCCGCGCCACGTGCTGCCTGTCTCGACCAGCGCCGCGGCGATCGTCGATGCCCTTGGCAAGCGCTCGCTCGTCCCCGGTGCGCCGGCCAGCGGCCAGCTGCGCCCCTTCCCGGTGCGGTCGATAACCGCGACCCCCTCCGACCTGATCATCGGCTCGCAGACCAACGACGCCCTCGAGCTGGAGCGGGCCGCCAGCGCCGCGAAGACGCCGCTGCTCGTGATCGGTGACAGCTCGCTGCGTGACCTCGAGCGGTCGATCCTCGATGTCGGGCTCGCCATCGGCGCGCCGGTCGAGGCGCGCGCCCTCGTCAGGACGATCGACGACCGCCTCGCCGCCGTGAAGGCAAAGCTCGCGGGCAAGGCGCCGGTCAAGGTCTTCGTCGACACCGGCTTCGGCATCCCGATTGCCGACGACACCTTCGCCGGCGAGCTGCTGCGCGCAGCCGGTGCGACCAACGTCGCGGGAAACGCCGATGCGGCACCGTTCCCGCACAAGCTGCTGCTCGCCGCCGAGCCGGACTTCTACATCGCCACCGAGACCAGCGGCGCCACGCTCGACGACCTCCGCCACACGCCGGGCCTGCGCAACCTGGCCGCCGTCCGCGAGGGCCGCTTCGCGATCATTCCGGCAACGCTGCTCCGGCCCGGTACCGACGTCGGCGATGCCGTGCTGCAGCTGTACGGCATCCTGCACCCGGACACGACTGCCGCGGGCGCGGTCACCACGCCCGCGGCGACGACCGAGGCGACGATCACCGCTCCCACCACGACCAGCACGAGCTGACCGCGTGCGCTACGCCGACATCGATGCCGTCACGGTCGACGGGTACGGCACCCTGCTGACCCTGGTCGACCCGGTGCCCGCGCTCGAGGCCGCCCTCTCCGCCAGCGGCGTGGAGCGCAGCCGCGACGAGATCCGGCGGGCGTTCCTGGCCGAGGTCGCCTACTACAAGCCACGCTCGCTGCAGGGCGGCACGCCCGAGGGTCTCGCAGCGCTGCGCCTGGAGTGTGTGGCCGTCTTCCTGGAGGCGCTCGGCGCGCGCGGGGAGATCGACCCTGCACGGTTCGTCGACGCCTTCGTCGGGGCGCTCGTCTTCGAGCCGCTGCCCGGCGCGCGCGAGACGCTGGAAGGCCTGCGCGCCCGCGGCATCACGTTGGCGATGGTCTCCAACTGGGACTGCGACCTGCCCGAGCACGTCGAGCGGGCCGGCCTCGGCCACCTGTTCGAGACGATCGTCGCCTCGGCGGCGGTCGGCGTCGAGAAGCCCGACCCCGGCATCTTCCACGTCGCACTGGAGCGCCTCGGCATCAGCGCAGCCCGCGTGCTGCACATCGGCGACGAGGCGAACGACGAGCAGGGCGCCGCCGCGGCTGGCGTCCGCTTCGCACCGGCACCGATCGCCACGGCGTTCACGGGGTGGTCGTGAGCAACCTCACCGCCTTCTTCCTCCGCCCCGGCGATGACCCGGCCGCCGACGCGGCACGCGGCAGCGCGCTGTGGCGCGTCCAGTCGTGGCTCGCCCTCGTCCTGATCCTCGCCGCTGCCGGCTACGCCGTGCGCTTCACGAGCGGCACCCCCGATCGCGATGCTCTCTACAAGACCTCCACCGCCGTCGGTGCGCTGTTCCAGGACGGCGTGATGCTGATGATCGTGTTCGGCCTCGCGGGCGGCGTCTCGTTCTTCGCGTTGCGCCATCCGGCGTCGTGGTCGCGCGCCTTCGGCCTGGCGCTGCTCGCGCTCGTCGTCATCGCGCTCGTCGCGGCCGGGCTCGAGGCGGTGCTGCACGCGGGCAGCGAGCAGGGCCTCACCCCCGACCGCTGGGACCCGTCGCGCAAGAACGCGTACACGCTGAACTTCATCGTTGTTGCGGCGTTCGTGCCGATCATCGAGGAGATCACCTTCCGCGGCGTGGGCTACTCCCTGCTGCGCCGCTGGGGAGCGCCGGTCGCGATCCTCGGCACCGCCATCGCCTTCGCGCTCGCGCACGGCCTCGTGCAGGGCTTCCCGACGCTGATCGTGTTCGGAGCCACCCTGGGCTGGCTGCGCTACCGCACGGGCAGCATCATCCCCGGCATTGCCGTCCACGCCACGTTCAACGCGATCAGCCTGATCGCCGCTGTCACGAGCTGAGATGCGCCTGCGCCTGGCCGTCGCGGTCGTCGTCCTCGGCCTGACCGGTGCCAGTGCAGGCTCGGTGCTCGCCAACCGCACCGGCGACTCGACCGACCCCGTCGCCTACCACGACCTGACGCGCGCGATCGGCCCCCTCACCGCGTTCGGGCGCCCCACGCCACACGTCTTCCGGCACGAGCGCAACTACGTCAACTACATCTCCGAGCGACTCGGAACCGCTGCCCCGGCCGGCTACCCCGAGCGGATGGTGGTCTTCTTCGCGGTCGGCCCGCGCTCGACTCCCGCCTACCGGCTGACCGTCGCCGGGGTGGTCGAGCACCGCGACGCGATCGTCGTCCGCCTGCGCGAGCTGACGCCCGGGCCGACCGACACGACACCTTCCCGCCTCACCTTCCCCTACCGGGCGATTAGCATCCCGTGGTCGGCAAAGCCGGTGACCATCGACTGGGTGGGGAGACCATGACGGAGCCCGTGACGGAGCTGAACGACGACGAGGTCGTCGACGAGATTCGCGAGGAGATCGCGGCGGTTGACCGCGCCCTCGTCGAGGTGATCAACCGCCGCGTTGCGCTGGTGCAGCGGATGAAGGCGCGGAAAGAGGAGATCGGCGCGGGCTGGGTCGATCCGGCGCGCGAGCAGCGGATGCTCGACTACGTGGCGAGCCTCAACCAGGGGCCCGTCTCACAGGGGGGCCTCGCCGAGCTGTACCGCCAGGTCGTGGCGCTGTGCAAGCGCGACGTCTACGGCGTCTGAGCCGGGCTCGAACGGCAGCCCAGCAGGGGGAGCGGCCGCCTAGAGGTCGCCGTCACCGAACTCGTCCGGCGTCACGCGGTCGAGGAACTCCTTGAACTGATCGACGATGTCGTCCTCCTCGACCTCGTCGCCCTCGAACTCGATCGACGCCTCGTCGATCACGGCGTCGGCCGCGAAGATCGGCGCGTCGGTGCGCACGGCCAGCGCGATCGCGTCGGAGGGGCGCGCGTCGATCTCGAGCTCCTGGCCACCCTCACGCACCAGCGTGATCACGGCGTAGAAGGTGCTCTCCTTGAGGTCGGTGACGGAGATCCGCTCGACCTTGGCCTCCAGCTCGACCAGCACGTTCGTCAGGAGGTCGTGCGTCATCGGCCGCGGCGTCGCGCCGCCCTGCAGCTTGGTGAGGATCGCGGCCGCCTCGTTGTGCCCAACCCAGATCGGCAGGAAGCGACTGCCCTCCGCGGTCTTCAGCAAGACGATCGGCTGCTTGCCGACCAGGTCGAAGCTGACCCCGTAGATGACCATCTCCTGCATCGCCATAGCGTAGGCGCATGGTACCCGGGGCGGTTCTCCCCCGTCCTGACCCGCCGAGGTTCGGTATCATCGGCCGCCGCGGGCGATTAGCTCAGTTGGTTAGAGCGCCGCTCTGATAAGGCGGAGGTCGGTGGTTCGAATCCACCATCGCCCACTCGCGAAGGCCCTCGCTCAGGCGGGGGCCTTTTCCGTCCGGGACACGGACGTCAGCGCGGGCTTACAGACGCCATACACGGCCCTGCGAGCGCTGAACTACGCTGTGTGACCCTGCCGCCCAGCGCCACGAGAGGATTCCCGTGAAGAAGATCGTTGCGCTCGTCGTCGCTATCGCCGCACTGGCCGCGGCATCCTCCGCGCTCGCCGCGCGCAGCCCGGGCGTCGCCGCCCAGATCGCCAAGCTCGATGCCAAGGTGGCCCGGCTTGCCACCCGGTGCGCGGCCGCCACGGCTCCGGCCACGTGCGCCGAGAAGACGGCGAAGGTCAGCGCCAAGCTCGACAGGCTCGCCGCGAAGCTCCAGACCAGGCTTATCGCACACCCCGGCAACGCCAAGATCACGGCCGCGCTGGCCGAGGTTGCCGCGCTGCGCGCGAAGCTCTAGCCCGGGCAGCTAGCCAAGGCTCGGCTCCCGCACCGAGACCACCCAGGTGCGGCTCGCAGCGGCCTTTCGCGTCTCGCCTCTGGTGAGCGCGAGGACGATCCGTGTCGTGCCCGTACGGGTGGCCTTGAAGCGCAGCCAGACGCTGAAGCGATCCTCGCCCTCCCCGACCTGCTGGACCACCTCCCCGTCGAACGCGCGGGCGATGCGCCAGACGAGCCCGCTGTTGGCCGGTCGCTTCGGGGCGCTGATCACGAAGGTCGCATCGCGCAGCACCTTGACGGTACGCACCGGGCCCTGCGGCAGCGGCCCGACAGGGGTGGACGAGGCGGCAGCAGGGCCGGGCACCGCCGCACCGGTGGCGACGAGCACGAGCAGAAGAGCGAGTGCGGTCGCTGCGGGGCCGAAGCGGCGAACGGTCATCGCCCGAGCGTAGCGGTGGGCCTAGAAGCTGAGACGGCGCTCGAGCGCCTCGACCAGCTCGGCGAGCGCGTGCTCGTCGGCAAAGGCGATCTCGACGCGCGAGCCGGTGACCTTCGCCTCGAAGCCGGTCAGGGCGTGCACCGCCAGGCGAGCGCGGTCGGCGAGCAGCGGGTCTGTCGGCGTCGAGGTGCGGCGCGGCTTCAGCTGGCGGGCGCCGGCGTTGCGTGCGGCGGCCTCGGCACTGCGCACGCTCATGCCGGAGCGCACGATCTCGCGCGCGAGGCGGCGCCGGCCGTCCTGGTCGGGCACCGACAGCACGGCGCGGGCGTGGCCCTCGCTGAGCTCGCCGCGCTCGACGAGCGCGAGCACATCATCGGGCAGCTCGAGCAGGCGCAGGCGGTTCGAGACGGACGGCTTGGAACGACCGACGCGGTCGGCGACCTCACCCAGCGTCAGCATGAACTCGTCGAGCAGCGTGGCGTAGGCCCGCGCCTCCTCGACCGGAGAGAGCTGCTCACGGGCGACATTCTCGACCAGGCCGAGCAGCAGCGTGTCACGGTCGTCGGCCTCACGGACGACGGCGGGGACGGTCGGGAGGCCGGCCTGGCGGGCGGCCCGCCAGCGGCGCTCGCCGGCGATCAGCTCGTAGCCGCCCCCCGGACGCGGCCGCACCAGCACGGGCTGGATCAGGCCCTGCGCGCGGATCGACTCCGAGAGGCCGCTGACGGCCTCGCCGTCGAAGTGGCGGCGCGGCTGCTTGGGGTTCGGGTGGATCGACTCGACGGGCAGGTGAGCGAGCTCCGGCGTGGCCGGGCCGCTGAGCAGCACTTCGAAGCCGCGCCCGAGGCCACGGCGGGGTGGCTCAGCCGCGTTCGACAAGCTCCATCGCCACCTTCCAGTACGCGTCGGCCCCGGCAGAGTGGGGATCGTGGTGGTGCGCAGGCAGCCCGAAGCTGGGCGCCTCGGCGAGCCGCACGGAGCGGGGCACCGTGTTGCGGAAGACAACGGAGCCGAAGTGCTTGCGCACCTCCGCGCAGACGTCCGAGGAGAGGCGCGTGCGCCCGTCCACCATCGTCAGCAGCACCCCGCCGAGCGTGAGCTGCGGATTGAGGCGCAGCCGCACGAGATCAACCGAGCGGACGAGCTGCGACAGGCCCTCCAGCGCGTAGTACTCGGCCTGCACCGGCACGATCAGACGGTCGGCCGCCGCGAGCGCATTCACCGTCAGCGGGCCGAGCGAGGGCGGGCAGTCGAGAAAGATGTAGGTGTAGCCCTCGACGCCAGAGGCGAGCGCCTGCTTCAGGAAGTTCTCGCCGTCAGGCTGCTGCGCAAGGTCGACCGCGGCGCCGGCCAGCTCGGGGCGCGAGGCGACGAGCGAGAGGTTCTTGAAGCGGGTGGGGCGTGCGACACGCTCCAGCGGCACGCCGTCCAGCAGGTCGTAGCTGGACAGCTCGGTCGCGCGCTCGCCCAGACCAGAGGTCGCGTTGGCCTGCGGATCGAGGTCGACGACGAGCACCCGCTCGCCCGCCTCGGCGAGACAGGCCGCGAGGTTGATCGCCGTCGTCGTCTTGCCGACGCCGCCCTTCTGGTTCACCACAGCAAAGACGCGCGTCACCCCGGGGATTCTAGTCGTCGGGGCACGGACCCGCGGACCGGCCCGCAGAGGCGATGGCCCGCCGGTCTAGGCCAGCGGCCGCTTGCGCGCGACGCCGACCCGCCGGGGAAACCCTGCGGGGGTCGGGCCGTTCTTGCGCAGCACGATCAGACCCGGGGTCGAGGCGGCGGCAGCCGGCTCGGCGGCAAGCCGTGCTGCAACCGACGCAACGGCCTCCGCATTGGCCGATGGCCCGACGAAGAGCAGGGCCAGGCCGCCCGGAGCGACGAGCGGGAGCAGCCACTCCGCCGCGATCGGCGGCGGTGCGAGCGCCTTCGCCACGGCCGCCGCGGCCCAGTCGGTGCCCTGCTCCTCGACACGGCCCCAGACAACGCGCAGGTTCGGCAGGCGCGCCGCCCAGGTCTCCAGGAAGTCACACTTGCGCCGCTCCGACTCGATCAACACGACCTCGCGTCCTGGCAGCGCGGCCGCAACCGGGATGCCGACCGAGCCGCCACCGGCTCCGACGTCGACGATCGGCCCGGCAGGCGCGCCGTTCAGCAGCGGCACGATGGCGAGCGCCTCCTCGACATGGCGCCTCCAGGCCTCGGCCGGATCCTCGATCGCCGTCAGGCCTGGCGTCGCGACGAGCTCCGCGACCCAGAGACGCAACAGCTGTTCAGGCACCGGCGGCCGGGCGCACGACGACGAACCGGTTTGGCTCGACGCCATCGCTGCCTGTCTCGACACGCGGGTCGTCCTTCAGCAGCAGGTGCACGAGCTTGCGCTCGACCGACGTCATCGGGTCGAGGCTGACGGCCACGCCCCGGGCAAGCGCCTCGTCGGCGGCTCTGCGAGCGATGCCGGCCAGGGCCTCGGTGCGGCGCTCGCGGTAGCCCGCTGCGTCGACGATCGCCTCCTGCTGGACGCCCTGGCGGTGGAAGATCGCGTTGGCGAGGTACTGCAGCGCGTCGATCGTCTGGCCCTGCTTGCCGATCAGCACGCCGAGGTCGGCGCCGCTGCAGGTCGCCGTGATCGTCTCGTCCGTCTCGGTGATGCCCACGTGCATGCCGACACCGAGCGCGTCGCCGGCCAGCTCGAGCAGGTGGCGAAGCTCGCTCGCCGGGTCGGACTCGCCCTCGACGCGGCGCACCTCACGCGGTGTGGCGCCTGCCTCGACACCCACGCGGCCCGGCGCGTTCCCGCGCGTGGCGGCGATCGCTTCGGCCGAGACCACCGCAACGACCCGGGCAGGCCGGGCACCAACGCCGAGCAGGCCCCGCTCGCCCTCGCTCACGACCTGGAGCTGGACGGCGGTGCGGTCGATCCCGGGGACGCGCCGCTGGATCGCCTGCAGCGCCTCCAGCTTCGCCTCGGCGACGGAATCGCCCTCAGCCTCGACGCGCAGCTCGTCCGTCACGCCACTACTTCTTCGGCGGGTTCTGCTTCTTGCGCTTGACCTTGCGCGGGCCAGCCGAGCTGCCACCCGACGTGGCGCGCGGCGTCGACGTCTTCGACGCCGGCTTCGCCGTCGAGCTCTTCGGCTTGCTCGGAGCAGCGGCGATGGCGGGCTGCGCCTTGCCGGGCGCGCGTGAGGTCTTCTTCAGCGGTGCAGCGGTCTTCGGGATCAAGCGACGGGTAATCAGGCCCTGGCCCGTCGTCCAGAGGTTCGTCGTCACCCAGTAGATGACGAGGCCCTGCGGGAAGTTGACGATGACCGCGATGAACACCACGGGCAGGAAGGTCATGATGTACCGCTGCGTCTTGTCGGCGGTCGCGGACATCAGCCACACCGACGCCACCTGGCTCGTCGCGTAGAGGACGAGCAGCACGGGACCCCAGCCGCTGCTCGCCTTCTCGGTGATCTTGAAGATGCCGAGCCAGTGCAGGTCGCCGAGCTGGGCGGCCAGCGCCGGCACCTTGGCGTCGTCGGCGAAGTTCTTGAGGACGTAGTAGAGCGAGAAGAAGATCGGCAGCTGCGGCAGCATCGGCAGGCACGAGGCGGCCGGGTTGATCTTGTGCTCGGAGTAGAACTTCATGAGTTCCTCGCGCTGTTTCGCCTTGTCGTGCGCGTACTTCTTCTGGAGCTCCTTCAGCTGCGGCGCGTAGCGCTGCAGGTTCTGCATCGAGCGGATCTGCTTCACCGCGAGCGGCACGATCAGGATGCGGATGAGCACCGTCAGCACGACGATCGACCACGCCCAGGGCAGGCCGACGGTGCCATGCAGCCAGTCCAGGACAGCGCGCAGCGCGTGCTCGAGCGGCTTCAGCGGGTTCGCGAAGGCCAGGATCCAGCCCATCGCAACCCCGATCACGCGTGACCCTCACAGCGCGGGTGGCCGGCGTGACGATCGTGCGTGCGGACGAAGCGCGTGCGATCCTCGACGCGATCGACGCCCCCGTTGCTCCACGGGTTGCAGCGCAGCAGCCGCCAGGCGGCAAGCACGAACCCGCGCAGGAGGCCGACTTCGCGCACCGCGTCCAGCGCGTACTGCGAGCAGGTGGGGTGGTACTTGCAGCGGTCGCCATACAGCGGCGACACGGTCAGCCGGTACAGCCGCAGCAGGGCGGCGCCGGCGAACGCGGGCAGGCGGACGAGCAGGCTCATGCGGCCACCGCGATCTTCTCGACAACCTCGCGCAGCCGCTCCTCAAGCCAGGAGAAGCCCTGCACCTCGATCGCCTCGGGGAGGCCTTCGCGCACGATCAGCACGTAGTCGTTCCCTTCAGGGATCTCGGGGAGGAGGGTCGTCCAGCTCTCGCGGAGCTGCCGCTTGACACGATTGCGCACGACGGCGCCGCCAACCTTGCGCGGTATGGCGATTCCGAGGCGGCGTTCATCGTCAGCAGCGTCACTGTCACGCGAGAACCAGTAGAGAACAAGAAAGCGGGTCGAAGCGGAGCGGCCGTGGCGGTAGACGGCGTCAAAGTCCCGTGACCGGGAGAGTCGTTGCCGGCGTTGCACTGGGCTGCCCGGAGATCTCAGGCGGAAAGCCGCTTCCGACCCTTGTCGCGACGACGCTTGAGGACGAGCTGTCCCGCGCGGGTCGACATACGGGCCCGGAAGCCATGCTTGCGCTTACGGCGTCGGACATTCGGCTGATATGTGCGCTTCACGAGGGATTCCGTTCGTGGAAAGGAGAAAGCTCCCAGATCGGAAGCCGCCGAGGAGTATAGATGGACCACGCAGCCACCGTGGAGTAGGTTCGCTTGGCAGGAGCGCACTGCCCAGGAACCCGGCCTGCTGTCTGGTTGTCCACAGCCACACGAGGGGGCCGGCCGGGCCGGTTTCCCGCAGCCGTCCAGGTTTCCACACCCCCCAGGGGATTGTTATCCCCAGGGTTTCCCACAGGTGTGGACGGGAGATAATAGCGGTCTTTTGCAGGGGTTTTTGCAATCGCACGGTCCTATTGAGTGGCGCTCGCGCCGCTGCTATGCTCGCCCTCCGCTTCACCGACACCGTGGAAAACTTCACCCCCGCACACACAGGCTCTCCCGTCACCGCGGCCGGTCTCTGGTCCGAAGTGGCAAGTCGCCTGCAGGGTGCGCTCAACGAGTCGACCTACCGCAGCTGGTTCGCCGAGGCGCACGGCGTCGCGGTGGATGGCGACACGCTCGTCGTCTCCGTTCCCAACGACTTCACGCGCGAGTGGATCGAGGGTCACTTCGCCGGCCTCATGCGCGCCGCACTCAAGGACGCGACCAGCAGCGAGCGCTCGCTCCGCCTCATCGTCGCCGACGCGATCGTCGAGCCCGTAGCCGGCGCCGACCCGACCGTCGAGGAGCCACGCCTGCCGGTGGCTGGCATCAATCCCAAGTACACGTTCGATCTCTTCGTGATCGGCTCGTCGAACCGCTTCGCGCACGCGGCAGCCCTGGCAGTCGCCGAGGCGCCCGCGCAGGCGTACAACCCGCTGTTCATCTACGGCGGCACCGGCCTCGGCAAGACCCATCTGCTGCAGGCCATCGCCCACTACGTCGCGGAGCACTCGAACAACCTGAGCGTGCGCTACGTCACCAGCGAGACGTTCATGAACGACTTCATCAACAGCCTCCGCGACAAGCGCATCGAGGGCTTCAAGCAGCGCTACCGCACCTACGACGTGCTCCTGATCGACGACATCCAGTTCCTGGAGCACAAGGAGCGGATCCAGGAGGAGTTCTTCCACACGTTCAACAGCCTCTACGAGGCCGGCCGGCAGATCGTCATCTCGTCTGATCGCCCGCCGCGCGAGATCGCGACCCTCGAGGAGAGGCTGCGCTCACGCTTCGAGTGGGGCCTGATCACCGACATCCAGCCGCCCGACCTCGAGACGCGCATTGCGATCCTGCGCAAGAAGGTCAAGACCGACGGCATCCAGATCCCGGATCAGCAGATCCTGACCGCCATCGCGAGCCGCGTCTCCTCGAACATCCGCGAGCTCGAGGGCGCGCTCACGCGCGTCGTGGCCTTCTCGTCGCTCACCGGGCGCCCGATGACGGTCGACCTCGCCGAGGAGGTGCTCGACGCGGTGTTCCCGCAAGGGGGCATCGCCGAGATCACCATCCCGCGCATCCAGGAGCTCGTCTCCGACCGCTTCGGCGTCACGACGACCGAGCTGTGCAGCGAGAAGCGCTCGCAGAACGTCGTCTACCCACGCCAGGTTGCCATGTACCTCTCCCGCGAGCTGACCGACTCCTCGCTCCCGAAGATCGGCAAGGAGTTCGGGGGGCGCGATCACACCACCGTGATGCACGCGAACACCAAGATCGCGAAGCTGATTCGTGAGGACAGGTCTGTCTACAACCTTGTGCAAGAGTTGACCGCGCGCATCAAGCAGGTCACCTGATCTCCACAGGCACGTCGCTCTCAGCCGGTCTGGCTGTGGGACCGGGGGATAAGCGGCGAAGTGGACCCCCAAGCGCAAACCCCGATGACTACAGGGTTTGGCACCGTCTTCCCCATCGTCCACACTCTCTATTACTACTACGAGAGGTAATTCATTAATGATGGATACAGAAGTAGAGACCGCCGTAGGTGACCTCCGAGTCACCGTCTCGCGGGATGAGCTGGCCCAGAAGCTCGGCATCGTTGCGCGCGGCGTTTCGTCGCGCACTGCCGTCCAGATCCTCTCCGGCATCCTGCTGCGCTCCGAGGGTGGACAGCTGCATCTCGCCGCCACGGACATGGAGCTGTCGCTGCGCGCCTCGCTGCCTGCGAACGTCGAGAGCGAAGGCTCCGTCGTCGTGCAAGGCAAGATTCTCGTCGACCTCGTTCGGCAGCTGCCCGGGAACGATGTCGTGATCGAGCACGGCGCCGAGGATGGCGTCCTCAAGATCACGAGCGGCGCGTCCAGGTCGCAGATCAACACCTTTGCCGCCGCCGACTTCCCCCGGCTCCCGGAGCTCGACGTACAGCTGCACTCGCTGAAGGCCGGCGCCGTGCTGGAGACGATCGGCCGCGTCCGCCGCGCCGCGTCGCGTGACGAGAGCCGCCCGGTGCTCACTGGCATCCTCGTGCGCTTCGAGCCGGGCAAGCTCGTGATGGCCGCCACCGATTCCTACCGCCTTTCCGTGAAGGAGACGGCGATCGAGGATCAGCTGCCGGAGCTCGAGGCAATCGTCCCGGCCCGCGCACTGGAGGAGCTGCAGCGGATCGCTGCCGGCGCCGAGATGCTCGAGCTGGGCGTCCGCGAGAACCAGGTGATCTTCGGGGCCGACGGTGTCTGGCTGACGACCCGTCGTATCGACGGCCAGTTCCCGAACTACAAGCAGCTGCTGCCGGACACCTTCGAGCATGTCGTCGCGCTCAACCGGCTCGAGGTGCTCGATGTCGTGCGCCGCACCTCGGTGCTCGCCCAGCGCAACTCACCGCTGCGCCTGCGCTTTGCGGAAGGCGAGCTCGTCATCTCATCGCAGACGCAGGACGTCGGCGAGAGCCGCGAGTCGCTGCCGATCCAGTACGTCGGTGAGCCGCTCGAGATCGGCTTCAACGCCGAGTTCCTCCGCGACGGTCTCGACTCGGTCGAGGGCGACGAGGTGACGATCAACCTGATCAGCCCGCTCCGGCCGGGGCTGCTCAAGGGTGGGAACGGGGACTTCTGGTACCTGATCATGCCCATCCGCCTCGCGGGCTAATCGTCCGCGCCCTCGGGCTGCGGGACTACCGCTCGTACGAGCGGCTCGATATCGACCTTGAGCCGGGGCTCGTGCTCGCGGTCGGGCCGAACGGCGCGGGCAAGACGAACCTGCTCGAGGCGGTCCACCTGGCAACCCAGGGGTTCTCGCCGCGCACCCGGGCCGACGCCGAACTGGTGCGCTTCGGGACGGCGGGCGCCCGCGTCGCCGTCCAGGGGACACGCCACGGCACGCCCTTCGAGGTCGAGTTGACGATCCGCCCGGGTGAGGGCAAGCGCGCCAAGCTGAACGGCGCCGCCCTCCGCACCGCCGAGCAGCTGCGAGCCGAGCTGCCCGCCCTCGTGTTCACGCCCGATCGGCTCGTCGTGGTCAAGGGCAGCCCGGCGGCGCGGCGCGCCTACTTCGACCGGGCCCTGGCGCGCCTCTTGCCGAGCCGCTCCTCGCTGCCGGTCGAGTACGCGGCGGCTGTCGGTCAGCGCAACGCGGCCCTGCGCCGGGTGGCGGCGAGACTCTCGGACAGCGAGGCGCTCGCGCCGTGGACTGCCCAGGTGGCCGAGCTCGGGGCGGCCCTCGTCACGGCGCGAGAGGAGGCGATTGCGATCCTGGCGCCTGCCTTCGCGGTCAAGGCCGCTGCGCTCGGGCTGCCAGAGGGCAGGCTCGACTACACGGGCAAGGTGCCGACCGTCGAGGCGCTGGAGGCGCGGTTGCAGCGCGACATCGACCGGGGCATCACCGGTCTCGGACCCCACCTCGATGATGTCGGCATCCGCTCGGGCGACCGCGATCTGCGCAGCTACGGCTCGCAGGGCGAGCAGCGGCTCGCCGTCCTCTCGCTCGTGCTGGCCGAGGCGGACTGCCTGGCCGAGCGTCGCGGCGGGGGACCGCTGCTGCTGCTCGACGATGTGCTCTCGGAGCTTGACCGGACGCGGCGCGAGGCGCTCGTGCAGCTGCTGCCCGCCAATGGCCAGACGCTGATGACCTCGACCGCCGCCGACGCGCTCGCGGTGGAGCCCGGTCAGCTGCTCGTCGTCAGCCACGGCCGGGTACGGGTCGGCTGATGGCGGAGTTCCAGCGCCTCGGCGACGAGCTCGGCACGGAGCTCTCGCGCTTCGGTGCGACCGGCACCATCGCCGCGATCGTGGCGGCGTGGCCGGCCGCTGTCGGCGATGGCGTGGCCCGGAACGCCTGGCCAGAGCGGGTCGGCCGGGATGGCGTGCTCTTCGTGGCGACGAGCGGTGCCGCGTGGGCCTTCGAGCTGACGCAGCTCGCGCCCGAGATCATGGAGAAGCTGCAGGCCGCCCTCGGCGACGACACACCGCGCGCGCTGCGCTTCGCTCCCGGCAAGCTGCCTGCGGCCGGTCTGGAGGCAATGCCACCCCCACCCGCGCCGATCCCTGACGCAACGCCCGAGGAGGACGCGACGGCTCGCTCGTGGGCGGGCGAGATCGAGGATCCGGAGCTGCGCGAGATCGTCGCGCGGGCCGCACGGGCGAGCCTGGCACGGGCCCGCGGCGACCGCGCCCTCTGATAGAATCACACCTCCCCGGGAATCTGTTTCTTTCCAGGGCTTTTTTATGGCCGAAACCAGCTATACCGCAAAAGACATCACCGTTCTCGAGGGTCTCGAGCCGGTGCGCCTGCGGCCGGGCATGTACATCGGCTCGACCGGCACCCGTGGCCTGCACCATCTGGTCTGGGAAGTCGTCGACAACGCGGTCGATGAGGCGCTTGGCGGCCACAACGACTACGTCGAGGTGCGGCTCCATCCCGACAACTCGGTGACGGTCATCGACAACGGCCGCGGCATTCCCGTCGACCACGTCGAGGGCCAGGGCTCGGCGCTCACCGTGGTGCTCACCAAGCTGCACGCCGGCGGCAAGTTCGGCGGCGAGGGCTACAAGGTGTCGGGCGGCCTGCACGGCGTCGGTGTCTCCGTGGTCAACGCGCTGTCGGAGTGGCTGATCGCCGAGGTGCGCCGCGACGGCAAGATCTACCGGCAGACCTTCGCGCGCGGCATTCCGCAGAGCGAGGTCGAGATCATCCCGGTCGACCAGAGCCTTGGCTTCGGGCACGGCACCGAGGGCTTCCACAACGGCACGACGATCTCGTTCATGCCGGATGCCGAGATCTTCGAGGAGATCGAGTGGCTGCGCGACACGCTGCGCCAGCGCCTCCGCGAGACCGCCTTCCTGACGCGCGCGCTGCGCATCAAGCTGATCGACGAGCGCGAGGACGAGTGGAGCGAGGAGTTCTGCTTCGAGGGCGGCATCCGCGACTTCGTGATGCACGTCAATGCCGAGAAGGACCCGATCCACCCGACGATCGTCTACTTCGAGGCCGACGACGAGGAGGGCCGCGGCTCCGTCGAGGTCGCGATGCAGTGGAACTCGAAGTACGTCGAGTCCGTCTTCTCGTTCGCCAACAACATCAACACGCACGAGGGTGGCGCCCACCTCTCCGGCTTCACCGCAGCGCTGACGACCACGATCAACAAGTTTGCGCGCGACGAGGGCCAGCTCAAGGAGAAGGAAGAGAACCTCGAGGGCGACGACGTCCGCGAGGGCCTGGCCGCGATCATCTCCGTCAAGCTGCGCGAGCCGCAGTTCGAGGGCCAGACGAAGACGAAGCTCGGCAACACCTGGGTGCGCGGCTTCGTCCAGCAGGCGGTCAACGCGAAGCTCGCCGAGTTCCTGCACGAGAACCCGGCCGAGCGCAAGCGGGTCATCGCCAAGGCGCTCGACTCGGCGCGTGCTCGCCAGGCTGCCCGCAAGGCACGCGAGGTGTCGCGCAAGGGCGCGCTCATCGGTGGCGGTCTCCCCGGCAAGCTCGCCGACTGCCAGTCGTCCGACCCCGAGAGCTGCGAGATCTACCTGGTCGAGGGCAACTCGGCCGGCGGCTCCGCGGTGGACGCCCGCGACAAGAACTTCCAGGCGATCCTGCCGCTGCGCGGCAAGGTCATCAACAGCGAGAAGAACCGGATCAACAAGGTGCTCTCGAACACCGAGATCCAGGCGATCGTCACGGCGATCGGCTGCGGCATCGGCGTCGAGTTCGACATCGAGAAGCTGCGCTACCACCGCGTCATCGTCATGACCGACGCCGACGTGGACGGCTCGCACATCCGGACGCTGCTGCTCACCTTCTTCTACCGGCAGATGCAGGAGCTGGTCGAGGGCGGCCACGTCTACATCGCCGTCCCGCCGCTCTACCGCGTCAAGATCGGCAACCAGGAGCGCTACGTCGAGAAGGAGTCGCAGTTCGAGGAGATCCTCATCCGCGAGCGCGCCACCAACGTCGAGATCCTCGATCGCGCCGGCGAGACGACGAAGGTCACCGAGGCCCGCCACGGCCGGCTGGTCAAGACACTCAACGAGTTCGACGGCTGGGTGCTCAAGCTGCGCGCTGATTACGGCGCCGCGGCGGCATCGTTCGTCGTGCGCCACCGTCTGGCCGAGCTGCCCAGCACCACCGCGAGCGAGGTCGAGGCTGCCCTGCCGCAGCTCGGCGACGACGTCTTCGAGCTCAAGTACAACGGCTCCGACGAGGAGCACGTCTCGGTCAAGCTGATCGAGCGCGAGACGAACGCCACGACGCGCATCGAGCTGCCCGCCGCCATGCTCGCCTCGCCCGCCTACGCCGGCCTGCGCAAGACCTACCAGCGGCTCCAGGAGATTGCGGGAGCGCCGCCGTTCACGGTCACGCTCGGCAAGAAGGTGCGCGTCGCCGCGACCTTCGACGAGCTGCGCGAGACGGTGCTCGACCTCGCCAAGGAAGGCATCCAGATCAGCCGCTTCAAGGGTCTCGGCGAGATGAACCCGGATGAGCTGTGGGAGACCACGATGAACCCGGAGCACCGGATGCTCGTGCAGGTCGGCGTCGAGGACGCGCTGCTTGCCGACCGGATCTTCTCCATGCTGATGGGGGACCAGGTCGAACCGCGCCGCGAGTTCATCGAGCAGAACGCGAAGTACGCGAGGCTCGATGTCTAGCGGTCTCGATCCACTCGACATCGGCCGCATTGAGCAGCGCGAGCTCGAAGAGGAGATGCGCACCAGCTTCCTCGATTACGCGATGAGCGTGATCGTGTCGCGCGCCCTCCCCGACGTGCGTGACGGGCTGAAGCCGGTGCACCGCCGCGTGCTCTACGCGATGCACGACACGGGCCTCCAGCCGAGCCGGCCGCGCGTGAAGTCCGCGTCGGTGGTCGGCGAGGTCATGAAGCACTACCACCCGCACGGCGACCAGTCGATCTACGACACGCTCGTGCGCATGGCCCAGCCGTTCTCGCTGCGCTACCCGCTGGTCGATCCGCAGGGCAACTTCGGCAACATCGACGGCTACTCCGCCGCCGCGATGCGCTACACCGAGTGCCGCCTGTCGTCGATCGCCACCGAGCTGCTGCGCGACATCGACGCCGACACCGTCGACTTCACCCCGAACTACGACGGGTCGAAGAAGGAGCCGAGCGTCCTGCCGTCGCGGTTCCCGAACCTGCTCGTCAACGGCTCCTCGGGCATCGCCGTCGGCATGGCGACGAACATGCCGCCGCACAACCTGGGTGAGACGATCGACGCCTGCGTCGCGATGCTCGACGATGCCGCGATCGGCGTCGACGGGCTGATCGCCCACATGAAGGGCCCCGACTTCCCGACCTCCGGCATCATCCTTGGTCGCGAGGGAATCCGCGAGGCGTATCGCTCCGGGCGCGGCCGCATCATCATGCGCGCTCGCTGCCACATCGAGGAGCTGCGCGGCGGCAAGAACGCGATCATCGTCACCGAGCTGCCGTACGGCGTGCGTAAGGGCGGCGACGAGGGCGTCGTGCGCAAGATCGCCGAGCTCGTCAAGGACAACGTCCTCACCGAGATCTCGGGCCTGAAGGATCTCTCCGATCGCTCGGGGATGCGCATCCAGATCGAGCTGAAGCGCGAGGCCATCCCACAGGTCGCGTTGAACAAGCTCTACAAGCACACCGCGCTGCAGTCGACCTTCGGCTACAACGCTGTGGCGCTCGTCGACGGCGTGCCGCGGACGCTCTCGCTGATCGAGCTGATCCGCCACTACCTCGATCACCAGCGCGACGTCGTGCGCCGGCGCATGAAGCACCAGCTGCGCAACGCCGTCCGCCGCGCACACGTGCTCGAGGGCTACCTGATAGCACTCGACAACATCGACGCGATCATCGCGTTGATCCGGGCTGCTGATAGCACGGACGAGGCGCGCGAGCAGCTGATAGCACGCTTCAAGCTGAGCGAGATCCAGGCGCAGGCGATCCTCGATATGCGGCTGCGCGCCCTCACCGGGCTCGAGCGCAAGCGCATCCAGGATGAGTTCAACGAGCTGATGGAGCTGATCAACGAGCTGCGCGACATCCTCGGCGACGAGTCGAAGATCGACCGCGTCGTGCGCGAGGAGCTGCTGGAGATCAAGGAGACCTACGGCCGCAAGGACTCGCGCCGCACCGAGATCGTGGCAGCGGCCGACGAGCTCGGCCTCGAAGATCTGATCGCCGAAGAGGACATGGTCATCGCGATCACGCAGTCCGGCTACATCAAGCGGCTGCCTGTCACCGCGTACCGCGAGCAGCGGCGCGGCGGCATCGGCGTCATGGGCATGGATCTCAAGGACGACGACTACATCGAGCATCTCTTCGTCGCGTCCACGCACGACTTCCTGCTCTTCTTCTCCAGCGTCGGCAAGGTCTACCGCCTCAAGGTGCACGAGTTGCCGCTCGGCTCGCGCCAGTCCAAGGGCAAGGCGATCGTCAACATGCTCCCGTTCCGCCAGGGCGAGCTCGTCCGCGCCGTCGTGCAGACGCGTAACTTCGGTGAGTCGAAGTACCTCGTGTTCGGTACGCGCAATGGCGTCGTCAAGAAGACCGAGCTGAAGGCGTACAACACGCCGCTCAAGGCAGACGGCATCATCGCGATCAAGATGCGCGAGGGCGACGAGCTGATCGGCGTCCGCCACTCCACCGGTGACAACGACCTGCTGATGGTGTCGCGTCTCGGCCAGGCTGTGCGCTTCCACGAGACCGAGGTGCGCGCCATGGGCCGCGACGCCTCCGGCGTTCAGGGCATGAAGCTGCGTGCCGGCGCCGACGACGAGGTGATCGCGCTCGACGTCGCGCTCGATGACACCGACCTGCTCGTGGTCACCGAGAACGGCTTCGGCAAGCGCACCCGCGTCAGCGAGTACCCGCGCAAGGGTCGCGGCACGCAGGGCGTCAAGACCGTCCAGCTGACCGAGGCCAAGGGCCGCCTCGCCGGCGCCCGCATCGTCCGCGACGGCTCGCAGGTGATGATGATCACCACCGGCGGCACGATGATCAAGATGCCGGTCGAGGACGTGAAGCGGCTCGGTCGCTCCACGCAGGGAGTGATCGTGATGCGCCTGCGCAAGGAGGAGCTCGTCTCCAGCATGGCGCCGGTGCTCGAGTCGGAGAGCAGCGACCCGACCGACGATGCCGGGCTCGAGGAGGGCAGCGTCGCCGCTCTCGGCGCCGACGTGTTGCCTGCTCTCCCCGAGGCCGTTCAGCAGGCGCTCGCCGCCGAAGCTCCGTACCCCGTCGCCGATGAAGATGCTGCGGACGACGTGGACGACGAGCCGGTCGACGACAACGACGACGAGTAGCGGCGCCCGTAAGGATTTCGTGAGCGGAGGGGGTCGGTCTCCCTTCCCGAAGGTATAGAGCCAGGAGATGGATTTCCGGCTGACACTTCCGCGCGCCGCTGGCGCGCTCACCCTGGCGGTGCTCGTGGGGGCCATGCTCGTTGCTGGAGCAGCCGGAGTGGCAGGCGCAGCGACGCCGCTGGCGTCGCTGGAGGTGCGCGAGATCGCCGTGGCCGGGCAGCGTGGGCTGGCGGTCGCGCAGGCGGTTGCACCGTTCAGCCTGGTGGGTCTGCACTGGCAGGGGAGCGGCACCGTCAGCTTCCGGACGCGCAACGGCGGCGGTGGCTGGAGCGCCTGGCAGGACGCCGCGCCCGAGGCCGAGGACACGCCGGATGCGGGCTCTCCCGAGGCGGTCGTCGGCCGTGGCTGGCGGCTCGGCAACCCGTACTGGGTCGGCGTGGCGACGCGGCTCGAGGTGCGTACCCGCGGCGCGGTTGGACGCGTCAAGGCCTACTACGTGCGCAGCGGCCTCGCCGGGGGGGCCGGGACGCGCGCGCTCGCCGCCGCCACGCCGAGGGCGGCAACGACGACCGGCACGACGACGGCAGGCGCGACCACCGGCGCCGCCACGACAGCGGGCGTAGCCACGATCAGCTCGACCACGTCGGTCGCTCCGGCAACGACCACTGCTGCGCTCCCCGCGGCGTACACGGCGTCGCCGCGCGCCGTCCCGCCGGCGATGCTCTCGCGCACCCAGTGGGGAGCGAACGTCTTCATCAGCAAGCCGTCGCTCTACGCGGCCGCGGTGCGCTTCGCGGTGATCCACCACACCGCTGGAGTCAACGCCTACGCCGCTGCCGACTCGGCCGCGATCGTGCGCGGAATCCAGCTCTACCACGTGCAGGGAAACGGCTGGAACGACGTTGGCTACAACTTCGTCGTCGACAAGTACGGGCAGATCTTCGAGGGCCGCAACGGTGGCATCGACCGGGCTGTGATCGGCGCACACGCGGTGGGCTTCAACGCCGGGTCGGTGGGCATCGCCGTGATCGGCAGCTATGGCAAGGCGGGGATCAGCAGCGCGGCGCAGGAGGCGATCAAGCGGTTGCTCGGCTGGCGTCTCGATGTCGCCCATGTCGATCCGCTCTCGACGCTGAGCTGGTCGTCCGGCGGCAACCCGCGCTATCCGAGGGGCATCCCGGTGTTCCTGCGAGCGGTCAGCGGGCATCGCGACACGGGCTTCACCGACTGCCCCGGTGATGCCCTCTACCGGAGCCTGGATGGCCTGTCGGCGAGCATCGCCGCGACCGGACTGGCAAAGATCTACGCGCCTGGCGTCGACGGCGCGCTGGGCGGCCCGGTGCGCTTCACGGCGAGGCTCTCCGGCTACGGCAAGTGGCGCATCACGCTCTCCGATGCGGCGGGCAAGGTCGTCGCGCGAGCCGGCGGCGCCGGGATCGACGTCGACTGGACCTGGGATGCGAGCAAGCTGCCGCTCACCTCCACCTACCGGTGGCTGCTCGAGAGCGGCTCCGCGCTGCCCGCGACCGGCACGGTCGGCAAGAAGCCGACGCCGCTCCCGCCGCCGCCTGGCACCGCGACCGGAACGCCCGGCGGCACGTCGTCTGCCCCTGGTGGCTTCCTCAGCGGCCTCACGCTCTCGACCGTGACCCTCACGCCCAACGGCGACGGCGCGAACGACAGCGCGACCGTCTCGTACACGCTGACCGCGGCGGCCTTCGTCAGCGCCTTCGTGCTCGACCAGTCCGGCACCGTTGTCGCCCAGACGCTGTTCACCGACCAGAAGCAGTCGGCTCGCCCGCTCGCCTTCACCTGGGACCCCTCCGCGCTTGCCGACGGGCGCTACCGCTTCGTCGTCTCGGCGCGGCTCGCGACGGGCGAGCAGTCGACGGCCGGGCTCGACGTGCTCGTCGTGCGCACGCTCGCGCTGCTCACGGCGACTCCCGCGGTGATCTCGCCGAACGGCGATGGCGTCCAGGACGCGACCACGATCAGCTTCATCCTGGCGAAGCCCGGGCTCGTGACGCTGCGCCTGCTCGCGGCCGACGGCTCGACGCAGGCGCAGCCGTTCAGCGGGCAGCTCCAGGCCGGGCCGCAGCAGGTGACGTGGGATGGCAATGGCCCCGCCGGCCGCCTCCCGGACGGCAGCTACGTCGCGCAGATCACCGCCGATGACGGCAGCGGCGCCATCGTCCAGCAGGCGCAGGTCATCGTCGACAGCGTCGCACCGACGCTGGCACTCGTGTCGGGCCCGCAGCTGCGCTTCAGCCTCACCGAGTCCGCCGCGGTCACGGTGATCGTGGATGGGAAGCAGACGACGCAGGTCGCAGGGCCTGGCGAATTCCAGCTGCCCCTACCCGCGGTGCCGCCGACGCAGGTGAGCGCCGTCGCGGTGGATGCGGCGGGCAACTCCTCGTCCACCATCTCCTGGCCCTAGCCTGGCTCAGCCGGGAGGCCGCCAGGGTTGCCGGGGTGCAGGCTGCGGGGAGGCTTTCTGACGCTGCGAGTAGACTTCGCGCCATGCCGCCGAGCCCCGGAATCCGCGCGTGAACGCGCCGTTCGGTCGTGAGACGATCGAGCAGATCATTCCGCACCGTGATCCGTTCCTCTTCCTCGACGAGGTGCTGGAGCTGGTGCCGGGCGAGCGCGTCGTGGCGCGGCTCGCCGTGCGCGAGGAGATGTGGTTCTTCCCCGGGCACTTTCCCGGGCGGCCGATCATGCCCGGCGTGATCATGGTCGAGGCGCTCGCCCAGGCCGGCGCCGTCGCCGCCCTCACGGTCGAGGCGAACAAGGGCAAGCTGGCGCTGTTCGCCGGTATCGACGACGTGCGCTTCAAGCGCCTCGTCAGCCCCGGCGATGACCTGCTGCTGGAGTGCACGCTCGAGGCCGTGCGCGGCCCCATCGGTCGCGGCAAGGCCCGGGCCACGGTCAACGGCGAGCTGGCCCTGCGCGGAACCCTGACCTTCGCCCTCACCGACCAGTGATCGGCGAGGTCCTTCCCGGCTCGGCCCGCGTCGCCATCACCGGCGTCGGCGCCAAGGCGCCCGACCGCATCGTCACGAACCACGACCTCGCCGAGCTGGTCGAGACGAACGACGAGTGGGTCGTCGAGCGCACGGGCATCCGCGAGCGCCGCTTCGCCGCCGAAGGCGAGGCGCTCAGCGACTACGCCATTCCCGCGGCGCGCATCGCGCTGGCCCAGGCGGGCCTCGAAGGCACCGACATCGATCTGATCATCGTCTGCACGCTGACGCCCGACATGGTGTTCCCGTGCACGGCGGCCCTGGTCGGCGACGCCATCGGCGCGAAGAACGCTGCCGCCTACGACCTCTCGGCGGGCTGCACCGGCTTCGTCTACGGCATTGCGCAGGCCTACGGGATGATCGCCTCGGGCCTGGCGAGCCGCGCGCTTGTCATCGGCGGTGACCTGCTCTCGAAGATCCTCGACATGCACGACCGCGGCACCGTCGTCCTGTTCGGCGACGGCTGCGGCGCCGTGGTGCTGGAGAAGGTCGCCAAGGGCGGCTTCCTCGGCTTCGAGCTCGGCGCCGACGGTGCAGGCGGCAAGGATCTCTTCATGCCGGGCGGCGGCTCGCGCATCCCGGCCACGCACGCGTCGATCGATCGCGGCGACCATCTGATCCACATGAACGGCCGCGAGGTGTTCAAGTTCGCCACGCGCATCCTGGTCGCCTCGGCCGAGCACACGCTGGCCAGGTGCGGCGTCACCATCGCTGACGTTGACGTCTACATCCCGCACCAGGCCAACATGCGGATCATCGAGTACGCCGTCGGCAAGCTCGGCATTCCGCAGGAGAAGGTCGTGATCAACGTCGACCGCTTCGGCAACACGTCAGGCGGGTCGATCCCCCTCGCGCTTGCCGATGCGCAGGCTGCGGGCAGGCTCCACGACGGCGACCTCGTGCTGATGACCGGCATGGGCACCGGGCTGACCTGGGGGTCGGCGCTCATCGAATGGAACGGAACAGGGGAGGGAAGGTGACCTCGTTGGGAAAGATCGCATTCTGCTTCCCCGGCCAGGGCTCGCTCGAGGAGGGCATGGGGCGCGACATCGCGCAGGCCGTGCCCGAGGCGATGGAGGTGTTCGAGGCAGGCACCCGCGCAAGCGGCCTCGACCTCAAGAAGCTCTGCTTCGACGACCCGCTGGAAGGGCTGTTCGAGACCGCGGTGCAGCAGCCGGCGCTCGTCACGGCGAGCCTTGCCGTGCTGGCTGCGCTCACAGCGCGCGGCATCCGGCCCGACTATGTCGTTGGCCACTCCGTCGGCGAGTACGCGGCGCTCGCCGCCGTCGAGGCGATGGACACCGAGACGGCGATCGCGCTCGTGCGTGAGCGCGGCATCGCGACGGCCGAGGCGGCCCGCGAGCATCCCGGCGCGATGGCTGCGATCCTTGGCCTCGACGACGCCGTGGTCGAGGAGATCTGCGCCGGCATCCCCGGCGTGTGGCCCGCCAACTACAACTGCCCCGGGCAGATCGTCGTCAGCGGCGAGAACGCCGCAGTCGAGCAGTTCATCGCCGCCGCGAACGAGGCAGGCGCCCGGCGCGCCGTCACGCTCAAGGTGAGCGGGGCGTTCCACAGCCCGCTCGTGCAGAGCGCCGCGGCCCGGCTGCGTCCGGCGGTCGAGAAGATCCGCTTCGCCGAGCCGCGCGTCCCGTTCTTCTCGACGGTGACCGCGAAGAGCGAGGGCGCTGCCGCGATCGGCGCGCTGCTCATCGAGCAGCTTGTCGCCCCGGTCAAGTTCACGCAGTCGGTGGGCGAGCTCGTGCGCGAGGGCGTCACGACGTTCGTCGAGGTCGGCCCGGGCACCGTGCTCTCCGGCCTCGTCAAGCGCATCGACCGCAGCGTCACTGCGATCTCCGTCAACAACCTCGCCGCGCTCGACAAGCTCGAGCAGGCACTGGCGGCCGGCGCATGAGCGACTTCGCCTCTCTCGCAGGCAAGACGGCGCTCGTCACCGGCGGCTCGCGGGGCATCGGCCGGGCCATCGCCGAGGAGCTGGCACGCGCCGGCGCCTCCGTGATCATCGGCTACCGCTCAGGCGCCGAGGAGGCGGCCGAGGTCGCCGCGGCGATCGGCGGGCGCGCCATCCAGGCCGACATCGCCGACTCCGCCGACGCGGCGCGGCTGGTCGAGGAGTCGGGAGCTCTCGACATCCTCGTCAACAACGCGGGCCTCACGCGCGACGGGCTGCTGATGCGCATGTCCGACGACGACTGGCAGACCGTGATCGACACGAACCTGAGCGGCACCTTCTACACCTGTCGCGCCGTGGCGCGCGGGATGCTGAAGCGACGCGGCGGCTCGATCATCAACGTCTCGAGCATCGTGGGCATCCACGGCAATCTCGGGCAGACGAACTACAGCGCGTCGAAGGCCGGCATCATCGGCTTCACGAAGTCGCTCGCCCGCGAGGTCGGCGGGCGTGGGGTGCGAGCCAACGTGGTCGCACCCGGCTACGTGCAGACGCGGCTGACCGAGGCGATCCCGGAGGAGCTGGCGCAGGGCATGCTGGCGCAGACCCCGCTCGGGCGTTTCGGCACACCGGAAGACATCACGGGGGCAGTGCGGTTCCTTGCCTCCGACGCGGCAGCGTTCGTGACGGGCGCCGTGCTCGTCGTCGACGGCGGATTGGGGATGTGACTATGAGTAGCGACAGAAGGCGTGTCGTCATTACGGGCCTGGGAGCGCTCACCTCGCTGGGGCTCTCGGCCGAGGAGAGCTGGCAGGGCCTGATCGCCGGGAAGTCCGGCGCGGGCCCGATCACGCTGATCCCGGAGATCGAGAAGTTCGCGGTCAACTTCGCCTGCGAGCTGAAGGGCTTCGACCCGACCAACTGGATCGAGCACAAGGAAGCTCGGCGGATGGATCGCTTCGCGCAGATCGTCATCGCGGCGGCGCGTCAGGCGGAGGCCGACTCCGGCATCGACATTTCCGCCGAGCCCGATCGCGTCGGTTCCTCGATCGCGACCGGCATCGGCGGCATCAAGTCCTTCCAGGACTCGTACGACCAGCTGCTGACGCGTGGCGCCGACCGGCTGACGCCGTTCGCGATCCCGTCGATCATTCCCAACATGGGCGCCGCCTGGGTTTCGATGACCCTCGGCACGCAGGGGCCGCTGAGTGCGCAGTGCACCGCGTGCGCGGCCTCGAACATGGCGATCGGCGACGGGCTGGATGCGATTCGCCTCGGCCGCGCCGACGTGATGTTCTGCGG